>NZ_CP130721.1:300000-528452 GCF_035984415.1 Streptomyces sp. NBC_01296
GCCCTACCTCGGCCTGGTCGTCGGCCTGGCCTTCGTCCTGCTGGTCCTGGTCTTCCGCTCGCTGCTCGTCCCGCTGAAGGCGGCCCTCGGCTTCCTCCTGTCGGTCAGCGCGGCCCTCGGCGCCGTCGTCGCGGTCTTCCAGTGGGGCTGGCTGAAGGACGTCCTCGGCATCGACCAGACCGGTCCGATCATGAGCACCATGCCGATCTTCATGATCGGCATCGTCTTCGGCCTGGCCATGGACTACGAGGTCTTCCTGGTCTCCCGCATGCGCGAGGCCTACGTCCACGGCGCAGGCCCGGACGAGGCCGTGGCCACCGGCTTCCGCTACAGCGGCCGCGTCGTCACCGCCGCGGCGGCCATCATGATCAGCGTGTTCTCCGGCTTCATCCTGGACGCCAACGACATGATCCAGATGATCGGCTTCGGGCTGGCGACGGCCATCCTCTTCGACGCCTTCGTCGTCCGCATGGCGATCGTGCCGGCCCTGTTCGCCCTGCTCGGCAAGGCCGCCTGGTGGCTGCCCCGCTGGCTCGACGCACTCCTGCCGAACGTCGACGTGGAGGGCGAGAAGCTCAACCACATCGTGGCCCGCTCGGTCCCGGTCCGTGAGCGCGAGCTCGCGGACCGCGTCTCCTAGCCGATCCCCGCAAGGGGACACGTACAGCGGACTCCCGGGGCGGACCGGCCCCCGTCCGGACCGTCAGGGAGCCGCACCCCCGCCGGCCCGGTGGCACCAGCCACCGGGCCGGCCCTCGTCTTCGGGCCGAGCCGCCGGCGGCCGCCCCGCAGGCCACTACTGATGCGGGACGTCGACGCCCGCTGCGCGGAGGTTCGCGTCGAGCAGCTCGCTCAGCCGGGCAGCCGCCGGCGCCTGGTCTTCCCGGTGGTGGTTGATGAGCCCGTATCGGGTGGCGGCGTCGGGCCTGGCCCTGAACTCGGCCGGCATCGACAGCAGTTCGCGGCTGGCCAGCACCTTGGCGGCCAGGGCGGCCGCGATCTCGTCCAGCCGCGGATCGTCCGGATCCCACGATTCGGCGTCCTGGCAGAGCTTCATCAGCTCGACGTACTGGGGGTCGCCGAGCTGGCGCTCGAGCTGGCCCAGGAAGCTGTCGAAGACCTCCGGCACCAGGGCACGGGCCAGAATCAGGGCCTCCTGCTGGATGGCCACGTAGTCGGCACCGAAGCCGAGCTCCGCGAACCGGTCCAGGGCCACGCACGCGCGCTCGGGCAGCAGGAGCCGGTCGCCGGCGGCCAGCCGGTGCAGCACCGCGCGCCGCGCGATCAGCTCCTCGATCCGATCGGTGAGCCGCCGCTCGACGTCGTCCAGGGCGGAGGCGAACTGCTCGGGATCGGCGTCGAGCAGATCCCCGACCTCGGCCAGCGGCACGCCCGCGTCGGCGAGCGTCCGGGCCTGGACCAGCCGCAGCATGTCGGACGATCCGTACCGGCGATATCCGGAGCTGTCGCGCTCCGGTTCGTCCACCAGGCCGAGCCGGTGGTAGTGGCGCACGGTCTTGACCGTGACTCCGGCGAACGCGGCCGCCTGACCGATCGTGAGTCCGTACACCATCGGCTCAGCGGGCCCTCTGGTCGTGGGCGGCCGCGGTCTCGCGTACGGCAGCGGCGATGGCCCGGAAGTCCTTGGCCAGAACCTTGGAGTGGTTGCTCGCGACCTTCGCGCTCACCTTGACGTTCGGGTTCCGGGCGAGCACCGGATCGAGCGCGGCCCGCATCTTCTCCATCTCCTCCTGGCCCCCGCCGAGGCTGCCACCCGTGGCGAGGACGTACCGCACCGGACAGGTCAGGCGGTCGAGGACCGGCCCGATGGCGGCGTTGACCTCGTTGGCCTCGATGTTGATGTCGGCATGCTGGTCGGCGGTCATCCGCGCGGCCATGCCCAGCGGGCGCACCAGCGGCAGCAGCCACCGCATCCGGCGGAACAGGCGCCGGATCCGCTCGCGGCCCTCCTCGCCGGTCAGCCCGTACGGAATGCCGCCGTCCACGGCCACGACCCCCAGGGCGCGGTCGGGATTCCGGTCGGCCCAGTGCGCCGCGAGGGCCGCACCGTAGGACCAGCCGACGAGCAGCGGCCGCTCCACCCCGGTCGCATCGAGAACGGCATCGAGGTCCCGGACGCACGCCTCGAAGGAGTAGTCCGCCGACTGCTTTGACCGGCCGCGGGCCCGCTCGTCGTACGTGATGTGCCGCCAGCCGGAGTCGAGTTCGGCGATCACGGGCCGCCAGGGCCGGGAGTCGGCATACGAGCCGTTCAGATAGACGAGGGGACGGCCGGGGCCGCGCGTGTCGGAGACGGCCAGGGCCGTGTCGTCGACAGGGACCATGCCGGTCCAGGACGAGCAAGTGGAATTGGTCATGCCATCAGCGTCCACCCTGACCCAGGGTCAAGGTCAACCTGCCATATTGAGCCGCACTCCGGGCATCGCGGGGGAACACGAAGACCTCCGGTGTGGTGGTGTCAGGACACCACACCGGAGGTCTTCGCCATTCCCGGGCACGGCGACGGCCGGCCGGGAAGCACGGGTCAGGAAGCGGCGCCGGCGAGCAGCCCCTCGGTGACGGCCGCAGTGACCTGGTCGATCTGGTCGACGAGGTAGAAGTGGCCGCCGGGGAAGACCTTCAGGTCGAACTCACCGCGGGTCTGCTCCTGCCACGTCGCGGCCTCCTGGACCGTCACCATCGGGTCGCTGTCCCCGATCAGGGTGGTGATCGGGGCGGGGAGGGGCTCTCCCCCGTGCCAGTCGTACGCGGCGAGGGCCCGGTAGTCGGCCCGCAGCGCCGGCAGTACGTGCTCCAGGACCTCGGGGTTCTCCAGCATCGACTGATCGGTGCCGCCCAGCCTGCGCAGCTCGGCCAGCACGTCGGCGTCGTCGTAGAACTCGTACTGGGCACTGGTGCCGGGCCGCGGCGCGCCCCGGCCGGAGAGGAACAGCCGCTGGGGCATGGGCAGTTCGCCCCGGGCGACGAGCAGCCGGGCCGTCTCGAACGCGACGAGCGCGCCCATGCTGTGTCCGAACAGGGCGTACGGCCGTCCGGGGTCCGCGGCCAGTTCCTGGGCCAGCTCCTCGGCCACTGCCTCGACGAGCGGGGCCACGGCCGTGAACGGCTCCTCTTGGTACCGGTCCTGGCGCCCCGGGTACTGCACAGACACCACGTCGACGTCCGCGGACAGCGCGCGCGCCAGCTGCACGTACGCCGTCGCGGAGCCCCCCGCGTGCGGGAAGCAGAAGAGTCGTGGCCCGTTCGCCGTGGTCGTGGTGAAGCGCCGGAACCACGTGCTGTTCATCGTCGGTGTGTCCCTTCGTCTGTGCCGGCAACACTGCGCCCGCTGATCACACCGACCGGACCGGCAGCAGGCAGAGCGAAAGCCCGCCGGTCCCCTCGGGGGATGGGGCGCCGGCGGGCGGTTCGATGCCCCGCGAGGGCTCGCGCCCGTCCGTATCGGAGCTCTGACCTGAGCTTCACGCCCCGCCCTCGAAGGGCGCTCGCAGTCCGCTGGAGAACCCGTACAGCCGCTACTTGGGGTCGCGGTTGAAGGATGCGCTGGACCAGCGGTAGTCGAGTGCGATGAGGGCGATGGACCAGCCGAGGGCGAGCCAGCCGTTGTTGCCGATCTCGGTGCCCAGCAGCAGGCCGCGGAGGGTCTCGATGACCGGGGTGAACGGCTGGTACTCGGCGATCGGCTGGAACCAGCCCGGCATCGAGTCGATCGGGGTGAACGCGCTGGAGATGAGGGGGAGGAGGATCAGCGGCATCGCGCTGTTGCTGGCCGCCTCGGCGTTCGGGCTGGCCATGCCCATGCCGATGGCGATCCAGGTGAGTGCGAGGGCGAAGAGCGCGAGGAGCCCGAACGCCGCCAGCCACTCCAGGGCCGTGGCGTCGTGGGAGCGGAAGCCGATGGCGATGCCGACGATGCCGACGAGGACGACGCTGGCGAGGGATTGCAGGACACCGCCGATGACGTGCCCGATGAGGACGGATCCGCGGTGGATGGCCATGCTCCGGAAGCGGGCGATGATGCCCTCGGACATGTCGGTGGAGACGGATACCGCGGCGCCGATGACGGTGCTGCCGATGGTCATGAGCAGGATGCCGGGGACGATGTAGGCGATGTAGGCGGAGCGGTCTCCGCCGCCGCTGATGCCTCCGCTCATGGCGCCGCCGAAGATGTAGACGAAGAGGAGCAGGAGCATGACCGGCGTGAGCAGCAGGTTCAGCGTCAGCGAGGGGTAGCGGCGCGCGTGCAGGAGATTGCGGCGCAGCATCGTGGAGGAGTCGCGCACGGCGAGGGAGAAAGAGCTCATCGGACGGTCTCCTCGGACTGGCTGGGCTGGCTGGGCTGGCTGGGCTGGCTGGGGATGGTGGTGCCGGTCAGGGCGAAGAAGACATCGTCCAGGTCGGGGGTGTGCACGGTCAGCTCGTCCGCCTCGATACCGGCCGAGTCCAACCGGTCCAGGATGGACCGCAGCTGACGCTGGCTGCCGTCGCTGGGGATCTGCAGCGCCAGCGCCTCGTCGTCACGGGCGACCTCGCCCAGCACGGCGGCGGCGGCCTGGTAGGCGGCCGGGTCGGAGAACCGCAGCTTCACGTGTCCGCCGGGGATGAGTCGCTTGAGCTCTTCCGCGGTGCCTTCGGCTGCGATCTTGCCGTTGTTGAGGACGGCGATGCGGTCGGCGAGCTGGTCGGCCTCTTCCAGGTATTGGGTGGTGAGGAAGACGGTGACGCCGCCGGTGACGAGTTCGCGGATGATCTGCCACATGTTGTGGCGGGAGCGCGGGTCGAGTCCGGTGGTGGGTTCGTCGAGGAAGATGATGCGCGGGTTGCCGACCAGGGTCATGGCGATGTCGAGGCGCCGCTTCATGCCGCCGGAGTAGCTGGCTGCGGGCTTTTTGGCGGCCTCGACCAGGTCGAAGCGCTCGAGCAGTTCGGCGGAGACCCGCCGCCCCTCGCTCTTGGAGAGGTGGTGGAGGTCGGCCATGAGGAGCATGTTCTCCTCGCCGGTGATCAGGCCGTCGACGGCGGAGAACTGCCCGGTGACACCGATCGCGGCCCGTACGGCCTGCGGATCGGCGGCCAGGTCGTGGCCGCCGACGCGGATCTCACCGGCGTCCGGGGTGATGAGGGTGGAGAGGATCTTGACGGCGGTGGTCTTCCCGGCGCCGTTCGGCCCGAGGAGGGAGAAGATCGTCCCCTCCGGAACGTTCAGGTCGATGCCGTCCAGCACGCTCTTGTCGCCGTAGGACTTGCGCAGCCCGTTCGCCGCGATGGCCAAGCCGGTCATGATGGATCCTCCCTTTGACGCTGCGGGTTAGAGGCTGCGGGCGGTGATGTTGCCGTAGTTGGTGCTGGCGTGGATGTTCAGGCCGGCGACGCCTTCGCTGTTCTGGAGCGAGTTGTGGATCCGGCCGTAGCTGGTGCCGGCGTCCAGGGAAGCGGAGACGCCGCGGGCGGCGCCGACCGTGATCTCGCCGTGCTCGGTGCGCAGCGTGACCGTGCCGCGCACGGCCTCGGCGATGTGGAGGTCGCCCTTCTGCGTGCTGATCTGCGCGTCCCCGCCCAGGCGGCCGACCGAGACATCACCCGACATCAGGGTCAGACGGGCGCTCGCAGCCTCGTCGATTTCGACCGTGGCCTGCGCGCCCTCGAAGGAGACGTCGCCGAGGCGTCCGACGCAACGGAACTCGGCGCTGGCAGCCTTCGCCTCGACACGCGAGCCGGCAGGCAGCTGGATGGTCAGTTCGATGGATCCGGAAGAGCCGATTACCCGGTTCTTGGCCGGTGCGGCTTCGATGCGCAGGACGCCGTCTGTGTAGGTGACGGTGGTCTCCTCGGCGGCCTTCACGTCACGGCTCTTGGAGGCGTCGGCGGGCAGGATCTCGACGGCGGTGTTGTCCCGGTCGGCGGCGATGAACCGGATGCGTCCGGCGGGGATGTCGACGACGGTGGAGCGGCCGGCGGGGGTGTCGAACTTCTGCATGGTGCTCTCCTTCTGGTTCAGCGTGCACTCTGTCGGCCCGCTGTTTCTGATGATGGAAAAGCTACGTTGCATTCACGGAGTTGGCAACAAGTTCGTTGCGCGAAATTGGTATTACTGCAGGTGAAGAGCTGGAAATCGTTGCAATGTTCTTGAGCCTAACGCAACGACCGCTAGGGATTCGTTGCAATGGACTGAACGTGAACGCGATACTTGGAGACACCACGGACCAGTGCGGACGGTGCCGGACAACGCGGCGTCGGCGCTTAGGGTGATGTGGATCAACTCATCGGTTGATCAGGGGATCGGGGGGAACCGATGAACAATGCGACCGAGGTGTTCCAGCCGCTGCAGGCGGACGATCCGCCGTCGGTGGCCGGCTACCGCCTCGTGGCCCGGCTCGGTGCGGGCGGCATGGGCCGGGTCTACCTCTCGTACACCCGGGGCGGCCGCCCCGTCGCGATCAAGGTGGTACGGCCGGAGCTGTCCGAGGACCCGGCGTTCCGGCGGCGGTTCCGCCGGGAGGTGGAAGCGGCCAGGCGGGTCCGCGGGGCGTACACCGCCGAGCTGATCGATGCCGAGGCGGACGGGGTGCCGCCCTGGCTCGCCACCCTCTACGTGCCCGGGCCCTCGCTCGCGGAGGCCGTCGCCCGGCGCGGACCGCTGCCGGTGCCCGCGCTGCTGTGGCTGGTGGCGGGGGTGGCCGAAGCCCTCCAGGCCATTCACGGTGCGGGCATCGTGCACCGGGACCTGAAGCCGTCGAACGTGCTCCTGGCCGCCGACGGGCCCCGTGTCATCGACTTCGGCATTTCACTGGCGTCCGGCACCACCGCACACACCGCCACGGGCACGGCCATCGGCACGCCCCAGTACATGGCCCCCGAACAGGCGTCGGCGGGCGAGGTCACGGCCGCCACCGACGTCTTCGCCCTGGGCCAGACGGCGGCGTTCGCGGCGCTGGGCGAGCCGCTGTACGGAGACGGCCCCGCCGTGAGCGTGCTGTTCCGGATCGTGCACTCCGACCCCGATCTGTCCCGGCTGCCGGAGGCGCTGCGCCCGCTGATCGCCCGGTGCCTTGCTGCGGATCCGGAGGAGCGGGCCACCCCGGCGGAGATCGTCGCGTGGTGCCGGCAGCGGCTGGGCGGGGACGCCGACGGGGGCGGCGGCCCGGCCGTCTGGCGGGAGGTCATGGGGCCGGAGGTGCTGATTCCGGCGCCGGTCCCGGACCCGACCCAGGTGCACACCCCGCCGCTGGTCCGCCGGCCGGCGCCGACCGAGCCGCAGCCGCAGGAACGGCGGCCGCGCAGGCGGCGTACCGCGCTGATCGCGGCCGCGGCGGTGACAGCAGGGGCCCTCGTGCTGACAGGGCTGGCCTGGACGGTCATGGACGCGACGGACAGATTGCGCGACCGGGCGGCGGCGAACTCGGCCGACTCGCGGGGCTCGGCCGCGGCAGCCCACCGGACACCGTCAGGGCCGGCCGCCTCCGGATCCGCAAGCACTCCTCTGCCGCCGAAGCCCGTTCCCTACACCACGCTGATGCTGGACGACACGAACTCCCTCAGCCTCAAAGACCCGGTCCGGCGCGAGGACCGCGAAGGCGACATCCGCCTCAACTGCGCGGAGCGCGGCTGCGCGCTGGAGAGCGACTCGAGCGTGATGACCCTGCTGTACGGCGAGCCGCGCGGCTCCCTCGACGAGTGCCGGGCCCTCACGGCGAACGGCTCCCGAAGCGTTCCGCTGGCCGCGGTGGCGCTCGGCAGCGAGATCTGCATCAGGAACTCGTCGGGGGACATCGCGCTGTTCGTGATCCAGATCAAGTCGACCGTGCAGGTGAAGGGCGTACCCAACTTCGTGTCGGCCGACATGACGGTCTGGCACCCGGCAGCCTGACGGCTGCAGCCGTGCAGGAGGCAACACGCCACGAGGTCAGCTGACGCCGCCGGGAACGACCTGAGCCCTTGGGCCGCCACGTAGTCATCTCACCACTCGGGAGACCCACGCATGAAGACGCCACCATCGCCGCCCGGAGCGGACCGGACCGACGGAGCAGCCGTCCGGATCGGCGCTCTCGTTCCGCTGACCCGGCCCGGCTGGGTCGAGGCGGGCCACCACCTGCTCGCCGGACTCGAGCTGGCCGTCCGCGAAGTCAATGCCGCCGGCGGGATCCTCGGGCGACCTCTCGAGCTGGTGGTCCGGGACACCGCGGCCGATCCGCAGAGGGCCGCGGCGGCCGTGGACGAACTGGCCCGCCTGGGCGTGGCCGCCTTGGCGGGGGAGTACCACAGCGTCGTCGCCCGCGCCGCTGCTGCCAGGGCCGACGCCCTCGGCCTGCCGTTCCTCTGCTCGTCGGCGGTCCTCGACGCGCTCACCGACCGGCCGACGCAATGGGTCGCGCGCCTCGCCCCGGCGCAGTCCCACGGCTGGCAGATCTACGCCGACTTCCTCCTCGGCGCGGGCCACCGTCGTATCGCCGTCGCAGCCCAGCCGAGTGTCTATTGGGCATCCGGGGCCCGCATTCTGCGGGACCACCTCGCTCCGCGCGGCGGCACCGTCGTCGAACTCGACATGAGCGCGCTCACCCCCGCCGCGGTCTGCGACGAACTCGTCGACCACCGCGCGACAGCCCTCCTCCTTCTGGTCGGCCACCCGGAGCCGGCCGTGCCGATCGTCAAGCACGTCCGCCAGGACCCGCGCCTCGCCGAGATCCTGATCGGTGCTCCGGCCGGTCAGCCGGAGTTCACCGAGTGGGCGACGCTGCTGGGCGCGGAGGGCGCCGCCATCCCGTTCTTGCGCTACCTGCCCGAGCGCCTCGGCCCACTCGGCGCACGCGTGGGGACGGCCCTGCGTGAGCGGCTGGGCGAAGCACCCTCCTTCGTCGCCTTCGAGGGCTACGACACGGTCACCGTCCTCGCCGAGGTGCTGCGTTCCAACGGCGCGGACCGGGCGGGCACCGCCGAATCCTGGCCGCGCGTCGCAGTCGAAGGCACCCGCGGGCAGATCCGGTTCTCCCGCACGCCGGGCATCAGCGTGTGGCAATGGGCTTGGACGCCGGTCCAAGTCGTCGATCGCGACCCGGCGCAACCCGATCGCTTCCGGATCCTGCACACCGGCTGAGAGAGCGGGCTCGTCGGTTTCAGCGGGATCTAACGAGGAAACCCCGGGCCTTCAGGCCCGGGAGGAATCGCTTCTCTGGATTGCTCTGACGTGCAGGTTACATCGGACGTTTCTGCTGCTCGATGTACTCCTTGATGACGGACAGGGGCGCTCCGCCGCAGGAAGCTGCGAAGTATGAGGGTGACCAGAAGTGTGCTCCCCACAGGTACTTGCGGATGTGTTCGGGGTGCTCCTGGCGGAGCCTGCGGGCGGAGACGCCCTTGAGGGAGCCGACCAGTTTGGAGATGGAGACTTTCGGCGGGTAGTGCACCAGCAGGTGCACGTGGTCGCGTTCGCCGTTGAACTCGACCAGCTCGGTTTCGAAGTCGGCGCAGACGGACCGCATGACTTCTTCACAGCGTCGAAGGATCTCGTCGGTGAAGGGTCCACGCCGGTACTTGGGTGTGAAGACCAAGTGGGCGTGGAGGGTGTAGGTGACCGTACGGCCCCTGCGAATATTGGGATTTGGCTCCCAGCGTGGGGACATAGATCAATGGTAGTAGGATGTCCGCGATGTCCGCATGAAGATCGTCGTGCAGGTGAAGCTGATGCCGGATGCCTTACAGGCAACGGCCATCGGTGCGACCCTGCGCGTGGTCAACGAACGGGCCAACTGGGTGTCCGCCGTGGCGTTCGAGCACGGCGTGCCGCGTGAGTACGAACTGCGGAAGCACACCTACGCGGAGCTGAAAGCTTCCGGTCTTGGGGCGCAGGCTGCCCAGCACGTGATCAAGAAGACCCGCGACGCTTACACCACGTTGAAGGCGAAACATCCGGGCGGGGAATCTCGGCAGGCCCGGATCGAAGCGCAGGGTCAAAGCGGAGTCGAAGCCGGTCACGTTCCGTCCGGATTCGGCTCAGCCGTATGACGACCGGTGTCTGTCGTGGCAGTACGACGCGCGGACCGTCAGTATCTGGACCGCAGCGGGACGGCTCAAAAGCGTCCGCTTTACCTGCTCCGCAGGCGCACTCAAGACGCTTCGCGAGTACCGCAATGGCGAGTCGGACCTGATCGAACGCGACGGCGCGTTCTACCTGATCGCCGTGTGCGAGGTCCCCGAGGCCCAGGTCAACGAGAATCCGTCCGGGTTTATCGGTGTGGACCTCGGCATCGTCAACATCGCCACCACATCCACCGGCTACCGGGCCGCCGGGCGCGGCCTGAACCGGCACCGCAACCGGCAGCTCGAACTACGCCGCAAGCTCCAGGCCAAAGGCACCAAGTCTGCCAAACGCCGGCTCAAGCACCGCAGCCGCAAAGAGGCCCGGCACGCGGCGAACATCAATCACGTCATCTCGAAGAAGATCGTCTCCGCCGCTGAACGCACCGGCCGCGGTATTGCCCTGGAAGACCTCACGGGCATCCGCGACCGGGTACGGCTCCGCAAGGACCAGCGGGCACCACTGCACTCGTGGAGCTTCCACCAGCTCGGCCGGTTCATCGCCTACAAGGCGCTGCGGGCCGGGGTGCCGCTGGTGAACGTCGACCCGGCGTACACCAGCCAGCAGTGCTCCGAGTGCGGCCACATCGACCGGAAAAACCGAGTCGACCAGGCAACGTTCGCCTGCCGGTCCTGCGGGATCGTGCTGAACGCGGACGACAACGCGTCCCACAACATCGACCGCAAAGGCGAAGCTGCGTGGACCGCGGGGCGTGAGTCACGCGTCCCAGCCACCTCATAGGTGGTCTGGACGGAGGAGACAACCCGGCAGCCAGTCGGCCTCTACCTCCAAGCCCGGTCGTTTACGGCCGGGTCAAGTTGACAGCATGATGAGCAGACGCGTCTTCGGCTTGAGCTTCCGGTTCACCGAACGGCTCTGCACGTATACCTCGAGCTTGGGATTGCGCCCCGCCTTCACGGAGACGGTCCCCTGGATGCCCGTGCCGAACAGAAGACTGCGTGCCGCGTCGCCCGTGTATGCGCGGTCGGTGTCCTTCTCGACCACGATGACTTCCTTGTCGGGCTGGACCTGCACCCGGGTGCCCAGCTGGTAGTAGCACGACCCGCGTTCGTACGTCACGCCCGGGTGCGAATCGACGAACGACCGGATCTCGACCTCCGTGTCGACCTTCAGGAGCCGGTACTTGTCGGCCGGCACCGGTTCGAGGTTCGCCCGCACCTCGTCGACCGAGATGTCCTGGCCGACGGCGAACAGGTTCTTCGTACCGCGCACGCCCTTCTCGCGGCCGCGGAGGAAGCTGGTGGCGGCGGCGCGCACGGTACCGATCGCCTCCTCGACGCCCTCCTGCGAATCCGCATCCCAGATGGCGATGTTTCCGGCCGGGAAGCCGTAGTTCTGGGCGGTCCGCTTCGCCAGGGAGTTCGGAACGAGGATCGCGGAAGTCCAGTGCCCCGGAAGCGCACCCATCTTCGCCGCGATCTTGTCGAGCCAGGGGCCGAGGATGGTCATGTCGCCGTCGTGCCGCCTGTCGCCGCCGGAGGCGTTCTCCTCGCCGTCCGTCACCACGATCTGGAGGAAACTGTGCTCGCCGTACTCCTCCCAGATGTGACCCAGGTCGTCCAGCGACTTCAGAGAGGCCTCGATGAGGGCGGTAGCGCCGTTTTTGACCTTGTAGAGACCCCGCATGGACGGCAGGTGCTTCACGTCCATGTCCCAGACCAGGTTCTCCACCTTGTGGTCGAAGGAGTAGAGGCTGATCCGGGTCTCGTGACCGAGACTGTCCGACTCGGCCTTCAACCCCGCCACGAACTCGTCCACGACACGGATGAGTTGACTCTGGTGTTGATGCATGGAACCGGAACAGTCCACTACCAGCGCGACGTGGTTCACCTTGTGCTGGATCTTGTTGGTGGACATGATTCTGCTCCTTCTCCGAGCTCCCCGAGTGATGTCTCCACACTAGGAGGAGGCACTGACAACGGAGCCTGACGGACGATCAGGGGAGGAGGTTCCGGCCCGGCCCGGCGGGCGGCCTGGGGTGCCACAGGTGATCTGCGGGGTGCTCGTCCTGCCCGAGGTGATGCGGCTGTACGGGGCGCCGGTGCCCGAGTATGACCGGACGGTCACAGGATCCGGCTCCGGGAACGGACGGGGCGCGGCGTACATCTAGCCGATCGGCGAGGCTCCCACGGGGCCTCGCCCGACGGTATCGGCAAGAACCGGGCGGCTGCCGCCCGGGGTGAGTGGCAAGGCGGGGCAGGAATGAAGGCGGTAGCGGTGGCGGGCGGTTCCCCGGAGACTCCGGAGGCGGAAGGGACCGAGGTCCCGGTCGCGGATCCCGGTACGCAGGACACGCCCCCCGGCGCCGGCGGCCCGGACACCCCGGAGCCCGCAGAGGCCGAAACCCCTGCCGGGGCCGAGGCCGAGGCCGGCGCCACGGAGACCGAGCCCGAGGAGGACGCCCCGGCCGCCCCCGCGGCGAAGCCAGAAGCCCACCCGAAGCCCAAGGCGCCGACCAAGCCGGACGCTGACGCGGAGCCAAAGCCTGAGGCGGGGGCCGAGCCGGAGGCTGACGCGGGACCCGAGTCGGGGGCCGTGCCGGGGGCTGACGTGGACCCGGAGTCGGCAGCCGAGCTGGATGCTGACGTGGACCCGGAGGCTGACGTGGAGCCAGAGGCGGAAGCGGAGCTGGATGCTGACGCGGGACCCGAGGCGGGGGCCGATGCGGAGGCGGGGGCTGAGGCGGACGCTGAGGCGGGACCTGAGGCGGGGGCCGAGCCCGAGGCTGACGTGGAGCCCGAGGCGGGGGCTGAGGCGGACGCTGACGCGGGATCCGAGGCGGGGGCTGAGCCGGAGGCCGGCGCGGAGGCCGAAGACGGGTCCGAGGACGAGCCCGAGGCCGGCGAGACCGCTCCCGAGGCCGAAGCACGGCCCGACACGGAGGCGGAGCCCGACGCGGAGGTCGGCGACGGGGTCGTACCCGGGCCCGAGACGGAGGCCGGCGACGGGGGTGTTGGTGCGGGGGGCCAGGACGAGGGCGCGCCTGACGAGGAGGCCGGGGCGGCCGAGGAGCCCGCAGAGGCCGGTCCGGCGGACGAGGCGGGCCGGGAGTCCCGGCCGGTGCCGTCCTGGGCTCGGGACGGCGAGGCCGATGCGGAGCGGACCAGCCAGTTCGTGGCCCTGAAGGACCTGGACGCCCCGGCGGAGAAGGCCCCTTGGCCGCAAGCCGTACCGCAGAACCGGACCCCGGCCCCGGCCCGGACCCCGGCCCCCGCCCCGGCCCGGACCCCGGCCACGGCTCCGGCCTCCGCCCCGGCCCCGGCCACGGCCCCCGTGGATTTCGTCGAGCCCACCCGCAAGGTCCCGCTGCCCCCGCAGCCCCCGCTGGATCTGCTCGCCGAGCTCACCAACACCGCACCCGCGCCCGAGACCCCGCGCCGCACCGCCGTCCGGCGCGTGAAGATCTGGACCCCGATCCTGCTGCTCCTGGCCGGCGCGGCCACCGGCGCGCAGCTGCTGCGCCCGCTGCCCGCCCCGCAGCTCGTCGCGGCCGAGCAGGCACACACCCTCGACGGGCAGTTCTCCGTACCGTGGCCCGCGAAGGGCCAGGGCGCCGTACGCGTGCCCGGTTCCGGCGACATCGGCACGTTCGGCGAGCAGAAGCCGGTCCCCACGGCGAGCGTCGCCAAGGTGATGACGGCCTACGTGGTCCTCAAGGGACACCCGCTCCGCAAGGGCGAGTCCGGTGCCCAGATCGAGGTCGACGAGAAGACCGTCGCGGACGGCACCTCGGATCACGAGTCCCGGATCGAGGGCCTCGTCGCCGGTACGAAGTTCAGCCAGCAGGACATGCTGAAGATGCTCATGATCCCGTCGGGCAACAACGTGGCCCGGCTGCTGGCGCGCTGGGACTCCGGCAGCGACTCCGAGGCGGCGTTCGTAGCGAAGATGAACGCCGCCGCCAAGGAACTCGGCATGGAGAACACCACGTACACGGACCCCAGTGGTCTGGACGCGGCAACCGTCAGCACGTCCGCCGACCAGCTGAAGCTGGCGGAGGCCGTGATGAAGGACGAGGCGTTCCGCGCGGTGGTCGCGCTGCCGAGCGCCGAGATCAAGGGGCTGTCCACGACGCTCACCAACAACAACACCCTGCTCTCGGTCAACGGCCTCAGCATCCGCGGCATCAAGACCGGCTCCAGCACCCCCGCGGGCGGCACCCTGATGTGGGCGGCGTACAAGTCGGTCGGCGACGAGACCCCGCTGATCCTCGGCACGCTCATGGACCAGCACGTGGACGGCCCGGACCCCGACGGGGCGAACAGCCTGAAGCTCGTCCTGGCCAACAGCAAGAAGATCATCGAGGCGGTACGGCAGGCGCTCAACTCGGCTCCGGTGGTCCGCAAGGGCCAGGCGGTCGGCCACGTGGACGACGGTCTCGGCGGCCGTACCCCACTGGTGGCCACGAAGGACCTGAACGTGATCGGCGTACCGGGCCAGCAGCTGAAGCTCACCCTGCGGCCGGGGGCGTCCAAGGTCCCGCACGCCGCGAAGGCGGGAACCGAGGTCGGCGTCCTGACGGCCGGCGACGGGGAGGGCGCGAAGAGCGTGCCCGTGGCCGTCGGGACCGACCTGGCCGAACCCTCCTTCGCCGCCCGGGTCACCCGCCGGCTCTAGAACGGTCGCTCCGGCGCGGGTGACGGCGGCCGGCCATCGTCCGGTGCACCCTCGGCGTGGTTCAGGAGGCTGCGGCGGCACAACGACCGCAGCCTTCGAACCGACGGCGGTGCGGGCCCTTGTTCAAAACTCAGCTGTTCTCCGTGGGCTTCTGCTGGGCGGTGGGGGACGGCTTGCCCTCGCAGCCGCAGCCGCCGCGCTGGACGGTGAAGCGGCGGCGCGGCGCCGGGGTGGCCGCGGGAGCGGCGGAGTCGGCGGCGGAAGCGGTGTCGTTCGGGAGGGTGTACTCGGCCATGTGGTCCTGCTTTCCGGTCGGTGCGGAGCCGATACGGCCCCGCGCGAAGGCGATGCGGGCGGAAACGGCGGCCGCGCCGGGCGTCGGCGTGGCCGGTGGAGCGCAGCGTTCAGGGCCGGGTGGCCCCCCAGGAGAACCCCTCGAACGCCGGACGGCCGGTGGGGGCCTGCGGGGCCTGCGCCCGGGGCGTGAGCGAGCCGACCAGCGTCTGCGGGCCGGCCGTCGACAGCCGGCGCGCGGCGTGGGCGGCCCTTTCGGCCAGTCCCTGTGCCGTGCCCGGTTCGTAGAGTGTGCAGTCGTACTGGAGAAGCAGTTTCAAGCCGCTCGAGCCACGCGAGAACTGGAACGAGAGGTCGAACAGGCCCTCGACCAGCGGGATGGGGCCGCCGACGAGCCGGAGCGGGCCCGGCCCGGTGTCGATCTCGTCCCACAGGGTCACCCACACGTCGAAGAACGGGTTGCGGCCCGGGTTCCGCGGCGGTTCCAGGGTGCGCACCAGCTCGCTGAAGGGCAGCCCGCCGTGGTCCATCGCGCCGACCGCCTGGTCCGCGAGGTCGTCGACCAGTGCGACGCAGGGCGATCCGCCCCGTACGGCGGTCCGCAGGACCACGGTGTTGACCATGCAGCCCACCGCGTCCGCCGAGCCGGGCCCGAGGGCGGGGCGGCGGCTGACGGCCGTGCCGAGGCTGATGTCGCCGGCGCCGGTCGCGTCGTGCAGCGTGGCGGTGACGGCGGCGGCCAGCACGGGGAACAGCCCCGTACGGCGGCTGCGTGCGAGCTCCTCCAGCGCCTCGAGTTCGGCGGCGCCGAGGTGCGCGGTCGCGACCGCGGTGGCCCGGCCCGCCGGGCCGGTGCGCGGATGGTCGACGGGCAGCGGGAGCGGAGCCGGCGGTGGGCTCAACCGGCTGCGCCAGTACGGGAGTTCGTCCCCGGAGGGCGGCTCGTGCGCAGCACGGCCGGGCAGCCCCGGAGCCGGGTCCGGGCCGGTCCCGGCCAGGGCCCGGGCGATGATCTCGAGGGAGGTCTGGTCGCCGACGATGTGGTGCAGGACGACCAGCAGCCGGTCCCGGCCGCCGGGGCGGCGCAGCAGCGCGGCCCGTACCAGCGGCCCCTGGGCGAGGTCGAACGGTGCATGGGCCCACTCCTGTACGGCGGCCGCGCGGGCGGCCTCGTCGGGCAGGTCCAGGACCGCCAGGCGGGCGCGCTCGGGCGCGGGGCCGGGCACCGGCTCCCCCCACTCCTCGTGGAAGACGGTGCGCAGCTGCGGATGGAGCTCCTGGAGGCGGGCGAACGCGGCGCCCAGTGCCTCGGGATCGGCGTCGCCGTGGCACTCCAGCAGCATCGGCACGTGGTACGCGGCGCTCTCGCGCGCCCCGGCACCCCGGGTCCGGTTCTCCAGCCACAGCCACCGCTGGGCCCCGCTGACGCCCCGCGACCCGTCGGTGTCCCCGGCCGGGGCCCCGGCCTCGGCCTCGCCCTCGGCCCCGGTCTCCGCTTCCGCTTCCGCCTCGGCCGTCGCGGAGGCGACGCGTGTCGCCAGCCGGTCGGCGAGGTCGGTGACGCAGGGGCATTCGAACACGTCGCGGACGCGGACCGGTACGGACAGCCGTTGCGCCGCCTCCACAGCCAGCGCGGCGGCCTTGAGGCTGTTGCCCCCGAGCAGGAAGAAGTCGCCCTGGTCCGGGACCGGTCGGCCGAACGCCTCGGAGAACAGATCCCGCACCACGGCACGGACGGAGTCGGCCGCCCCACCGGCATCCGCGCAGGGCACGAGCCCGGCGGAGTCTTCGGGGGCCGGATCGGCCGGGAGCGCCGGAGCCGCCGTGGGGAGGGGGCGGGCGGAGAGGTTGCGGCGGTCTATCTTCCCGTTGGGAGTGCTCGGCATACGGTCCAGCGGGATCACCGCTGCCGGGACCATGTAGTACGGCAGCCGCTCGGCCAGCCTGGCCCGCCAGTCGGCGGGCAGCGGCCCGTCGGTGACCACGTACCCGGCGAGCAGCGGCTGCGCCGTCCCCTCGGGCACGACCACGGCGGCGGCCGCGACGCCCGGCAGAGCGGTGAGCGCCACCTCCACCTCGCCGGGCTCGATGCGGAAGCCGCGGATCTTCAGCTGCCGGTCGGCGCGCCCGCGGAAGTCCAGGGTGCCGTCCGCGCGGTGGCGGGCCAGGTCGCCGGTGCGGTAGAGCCGGGCCCCGGGGCGGGGGTCGTCGGGGTCGCGTACGAAGCGTGGGGCGCCCGCGTCGGGCAGGCCCAGGTAGCCCCGGCCCACGCCGGCGCCGCCGATCCACAGCTCGCCGTCGACGCCGGGGCCGACCGGCACGCCGGAGCCGTCGCGCACCGAGTAGCGCAGGTTGGCCATGGGGCGGCCGATGGTCGCCGGCTCCCCGGGGGCGCCGGGCAGGCACCGGTGCCAGGACTGGAACACGGTGGCCTCGGTGGGCCCGTAGACGTAGATGAGGTCGCGGCCCGGGGCCCAGCGGTCCACCAGCGCCTGGCTGAAGGACTCGCCGCCGGTGACGACCGTCCGTACGCCCGGGAAGGCGGCCGGGTCCAGCTGGGCCAGCAGCGCGGCGAGCAGGAACACGGTGTCGGCGCGCCGTTCGCGGACCAGTGCGGCCAGGATCTCGGCGGAGGCGACGGGCTCGTCGAAGACGACGACGGCCGCCCCGGCCCACAGGGTCGCGAGGATCTCCCACACCGAGACGTCGAACGCGGGGCTGGCGAACTGGAGCACGCGCCGGCCCGGGGCGAGGCCGAAGGGGACGGCGGCGGCCTCCAGCAGATTGGCCAGGGAGTGCTGTTCGATGGCCACCCCCTTGGGGCGGCCGGTGGAGCCCGAGGTGTGGATGACGTACGCGAGGTCGGCCGGGCCCGGCTGCGGCCCGCCCGGCTCCGGTACGGCCGGGCCGACGGCGCCCGGCGCGTCCAGGTCGACCTCCAGCACACCCGGTGCGGGGAACAGGTGGGCGAGCCGGGCACTGGTCAGGGTGATCGGCGCGGGGGCGCTGTCGACGAGCTGGGCGAGCCGCTCGGCCGGATGGTCCGGGTCCAGCGGTACGTACGCGGCTCCGGCGCGCAGCACCGCGAGCACGGCGACGACCAGCTCGGCGGAGCGGGGCAGGCAGACCCGGACCAGGACGCCCGGCCCCGCCCCGCGCTCGCGCAGCCGTACCGCGAGCGCCTCGGCGAGGCCGTGCAGTTCCCCGTGGGTGAGGTTCCGGTCGCGGGCCAGCACGGCGGGCCGGTCCGCGACCGGGCGGGCGCGCTCGGCGAGCAGCTGCGCCACCGGGCCCCGCGGGACGGGCGCGGCCGTGTCGTTGAGCGCGGCCAGGGTCTGCTGCCAGCTGGCCACGGTGGTCACCGCTGCTCCCGCCTCGTCGGGGCGGGACAAAGGTGCTGTGGTCATGGCCGTGCGCTCCCTGCGGTGTGCGGTCGGTCGGTTTCGGCAGGGCAGGCGGCCGGGTGGGGCTGCGCCGGCCGGTCCGCGGCGGCGGTGGACCAGGACGGGTGGCAGCGCAGGAGGTCCACCACCTCGTCGAGCAGTCCCTCGGCGGTGGCCTCGGGGAACAGTGCCCGGTCGTAGGCGAGTTCGAGCAGGACCTGGTCGTCGCGCTCGTTCGCGTAGATCCGCAGGTCGTCGGTGAGCGGGATCTGCGAGGGCGCCGCGGGCAGGAACTCGGGCCCGCCCTCGAAGCGTTCGGGCGTCTCCCAGCTCAGTCCGGCGTCGAAGACGAGCCGGCGGCCGCGCGCGGGCCGCTCCGCGATCTCCACGGCCATGGTGTCGAAGGGGAAGCGGGCGTTGTCGTACGCCTCGGCCAGCCGGTCGCGCACCTGGATCAGCAGCTCGGCCGGGCTGTCGGCCTCACCGGGGGCGAGTCGCACCGGCAGGGCGTTGACGAAGCAGCCGACGGTCTCGGCGGTCTCCGCACGGTCGCGGGTGCCGGCCGGGCAGCCGATGACCACCTCGGCGCTGCCGGAACGGCGGTGCAGCACCTGCGCCCAGGCGGTGAGCAGGGCGGTGAACGGGGTGGCGCCCCCGGAGCCGGCAGCAGCGTGCAGCACGGCGGAGGGCAGGGCACGGCGGACGAGTCCCGCGCCCTGGCGTCCGGCGTCCTCGCGGGGGCCGGCGTCCGGCAGGTCGAGGCGGGGGAGCGGCCCGGCGAGGGTACGGGTCCAGTACGCGCGCTGGCGGGCGGCATCGGGGCCCTCCAGCCAGGCGGCCTCCTCGGCCACCCAGGCGCGGTACGGGTGGGCGGGGCGGCCGTCCCACGGTTCGCGTCCCGCGGCGAGGGCGTCGTACGCGGCCAGCAGGTCGCGGGCCACCACGGCGGCGCTGTCGCCGTCGTACACGATGTGGTGGGCGGTGATCACCAGGATGTCGCCGCCGGGGTGGCCGGTCACCAGCCGCACGGCGAACAGCGGGCCGTCGGCCAGGGCGAACGGGGTGCCGTGGGCGGCGTCCACCGCCTCGGTGAGCGCCTCGTCGGTGCCCTCGATGTGCACGACGGACAGCGGCGGCCCGTCGGGGAGGCGGTCCATGACGATCTGCCGGACGGTGCCGTCGACGGCGGCCACCCGGGTGCGCAGCGCCTCGTGCCGGTCGGCGAGGGCGGTCACGGCCGCCCGCAGCACGCCGGGGTCGAGCGTCCGGCCGGCCCGTACCGCGTCGCTGATGTTGAGGGCGACGGGGTTGCGGCTGGTCCGGGCGGCCATCCAGATCCGGCGCTGGGCGCGGGAGAGCGGCAGGACGGCGCCGTCGGGGGCGGGCGCGAGCAGGGGCACGGCGGCCGGGGCGGCCGGGGCGCCGAGCGGGATGCCGTCCGGCTGCTCGAGCACGGCCGCGAGGGCCCGTACGGTCTGCTGCTGGAAGACGGTGACGAGCGGTACCCGGACGCCGAACTCCTCCTGCAGGGCCGCGGCGAGGCGGGCGGCGGTCAGGCTGTGGCCGCCGAGGGAGAACAGATCGGCCTCGGGGTCGGTGACCGGGGACCCGAGCACGTCCGCCCAGATCTTGGCCACGCGCTCCTCGGTGGGGTTCAGCTCCGCGCACGGGAGCGGCTCCTCGCGGGGCGGGGCGGGCAGCGCGCGGCGGTCGAGCTTGCCGTTGGGGTTCAGCGGCAGCTCGTCGATCGCGACGTACGTACGGGGGACCATCGCCGCCGGGAGCAGCTCGGTGAGGTGGGCCCGCAGGGTGTGCGGGGCGGCGGCGCCCACCACGTAGGCGACGAGGCCGAGTTCGCCGCGCTCGTCGGGCACGGCGATGACGGCGCAGCGCCGTACCTCCGGGTGCTCGGCGAGGACGGCCGCCACCTCGCCGGGCTCGACCCGCTGGCCGCGGATCTTGACCTGGTCGTCGATGCGGCCGAGGTAGAGCAGGTTGCCGTCGGGCCGGCGGGCGGCGCGGTCGCCGGTGCGGTACATGAGCCGGTCGGGGCGCAGCGGGTGCGGGACGAACCGGTCGGCGGTCAGTTCCGGGTTGCCGAGGTAGCCGCGGGCCAGGCCCGCGCCGGATATGCACAGCTCGCCGGGGACGCCGATGGGGGCGAGGTCGCCGTGGGCGTCGACGACGTCGACCGTCTTGTTGGCGATGGGGTGGCCGATCAGGACGTCCGCGCCCGGGTCGGTGATCCGGTGGACGGTGGTCCACACGCTGTCCTCGGTGGGCCCGTACTCGTTGTAGAGGACGGTGTCGGGGAGCAGTTCGGCGTGCCGGGCGGCGAGGGCCTCGGGGAGCCTCTCGCCGACCAGGACGATCTGGCGGACGGAGGTGAGCCGGGGTGCGCAGCGTTCCAGCATCAGCTGGTAGAGGCTGGGGACCAGCATGATGTGGGTGACCGCGTTGCGGCCGATCTCCTCGGCCACGTGCTCGACGTCGAGGAGGCGGTCCTTGCCGAGGACCACCACCCGGGTGCCGGCGATCAGGGCGGAGAAGATGTCGTTGACCCCGCTGTCGAAGTGCAGCGGCGGCACTTGGAGCACGGCCGCGTCCGCTCCGAACCCGTAGTAGCCGGCCCGGTAGTGGACGGTGTTGACGATGCCGCGGTGCTCGATCATGACGCCCTTGGGGCGGCCGGTGGAGCCCGAGGTGTAGATGACGTACGCGAGGTCGTGCGGCCCCGCCCGGTGCGCGGGCGGCAGCGGGGCAAGGGCGGCGCCGGGCTCCGCGGGAGCGCGCGGGTCGAGGACGGGCAGACCGGTCAGGGCGGTGGTCTTGGCGTGGTACGGGCCGTCGGCGAGCACGGCGAGCGCCCCGCTGTCGGCGAGGGCGAACGCGAGCCGGTCGCCGGGCTGTTCGGGGTCCAGCGGGACGAAGGCGGCGCCGGTCTTCAGGACGGCGAGCGCGCTCACGACCATCCACTCGGTCCGCTCGGTGACCACGGCCACCAGCGTTCCGGGGCCCGCGGCGCAGGCCGCCCGCAGCCGGGCGGCGACGGCCTCGGCGCGGGCGTCGAGCTCGGCGAAGCTGAGGACGGTGGTGCCGTGCACCACGGCGGGCCGGTCGGGGCCGGCGGCCGTCTGCTCCTCGACCAGGTCCAGGAGGGTCCGGTGCTCGGGGAAGGGGGCGGCGGTGTCGTTGGCCTCGTCGAGCAGGAAGCGCCGTTCGGCGGCGGGCAGGACCGGGATCCCGGGCAGCGGGGCGTCGGGGCCGGCCAGCAGTCCGGCGAGCAGGTGGACCAGCCGCTCGCCCATGCGGCGTGCGCTGTCCCGGTCGAAGAGGTCGTCGGTGTAGCCGACCCACAGCTCGCCCGGGGCCCCGGCCCGGGCGTCGAGGAAGCTGAACGCCAGGTCGAAGTCGCTGACCGGCTGTTCGAGGTCGAGGTGGCGCACGGCCGGGCCGGTGCCGCCGGGGGCGGCGCCGTCGTCGAGGACGGTCTCGACGAGGACGTCGAAGACGGGGTTGCGGCTGGGGTCGCGCGGCAGCGCGAGGTCCTCGACGAGCTGCTCGAACGGGTACTCCTGGTGGGTCATGGCCTCCTGCGCGGTGGTGCGTACGGCGGCCAGCAGCTCGCGGAAGGAGCCGGCGGGGTCCACCGGGGTGCGCAGGACCACGGTGTTGGCGAACAGCCCGACCGTCTCGGCGGACCGCCGGTCGGGCCGGCCCGCGACCACGGTGCCCAGCAGTACGTCCGGCTGCGCGCACAGCCGCCACAGCAGGACGCGCAGCGCCGCGGTGAAGCCCATGAAGGGGGTGGCCGCGTTCGCGCGGCACAGCTCCGCCAGGGCGCGGGTGAGTTCCGGGTCGAGGGTGAGGCGTACGGTGCCGCCGACGGCGCTGCGGGCGGCGGGGCGGCGCCGGTCGGCGGGCAGTTCCAGCGGTTCGGGCAGGGCGGCGAGGCGCTGCTGCCAGTACGCGCGGTGCTCCGCGCCCGCCGGTCCCGCGAGCCGGGTGGCGAGCCGGTCGGTGTGCTCGGTGTACGTGGGCGCCGGCTCCTGCGGGGCGGCCAGGCCGCCCAGATGGCGCACGAGCTCGCGCATCAGCAGGCCGAAGGACCAGCCGTCGCAGATCGCGTGGTGCACGGTGAACAGCAGCACGCCGCCCGTTTCCGGCCCGTTCCCGGTCCGGGGGTCGGGCAGCCAGGAGACCTTGGCCAGCGGGCCCTCGGCGAGGTCGAAGCGGTGGTGGCAGGCCCGTGCGAAGGCCTCGTCGACGGTGGTGTCCCGCTCGGTGACGAGGACTGCGGTGGGCGGGTCGAGGATCACCTGGGTCAGGCCCCCGGGCGTCTGGCGCAGGACGGTCCGCAGGGATTCGTGCCGGGCCACCAGTGCGTCGACGCCGGCGGCGAGCCGGTCCTCGTCCACGGGGCCGTCGAGCCGGTAGGCCTCGACCATCGTGTACGGGGGGACGGGCGACTCGTCCAGCCGGTCCAGCAGCCACATCCGGCGCTGGGCGTTGGAGGCGGGGAAGGTGTTCCCGGACCGGGGTTCGCGCGCGGCGGCCTCGGCCGCGGCGTGCGCAGCGGGGTCCCGGGGCACGGCCCCGCGTTCGCGCAGTACGGCGGCCAGCGCGCCCGGGGTGCGCAGGTCGAGCACGTCGTGGACGCGGGCCGCGTCGGAGCGTCCGGTGCCCTCGCAGAGCGCGGCGACGAGCTGGACGGCGGCCAGGCTGTGGCCCTCGGCCTTGAAGAAGTCCTCGTCGGCGGAGTGCGGCGGGTGGCCCAGCACCTCGGCCCAGGCGTCGTGGACGAGCTGCTCCAGGGCGTCGGCGGGCTGCCATCCGGGGCCCTGCGCAGCGGTGGGGAGCGCGAGCAGCGCGGCCCGGTCCACCTTGCCGTGGACGGTGAGCGGCAGCGTCTCGAGCCGGTGCAGGCCGGCCGGGACCATCGGGGAGGGCAGCTGCGCGCGCAGCCATGCACCGAGGGCGTCGGGGGCGAGCGGGGCGTCCCCCGGCACCTGCGGGCGGGCCACGTACCAGGCGTGCAGGGTCACGGTGTCGTCGGCGGCGGTGCGGGGCACGACCACGGCCTCGACCACCTCCGGGTGCCGGACCACGGCCTGTTCGACCTCGCCGGTCTCCACCCGGGTGCCGAAGACCTGAACCTGGCCGTCCGCGCGGCCGAGGAACTCCAGTTCGCCGTCGGCGTTCCAGCTGCCCTGGTCACCCGTACGGAAGACACGGGCGTCCCCGGCGTGCGGGGAGCGCACGAAGCGGGCGGCGGTGGCCTCGGCATCCCCGCGGTAGCCGGGGGCGACGCCGGGTCCGGCCACGTGGATCTCGCCCGGCACGCCGGGCGGGGCGAGTTCACCGGAGGGGGTGACCACGAACACGCCGTAGCCGGGCGAGGGGCGGCCGACCGGCACCCGGTCCAGCCGCTGGGCGAGCGCGCCGTCCCGGATGAACATGGTGGCTTCGACGGTGGCCTCGCTGGGCCCGTACAGATTGGCGAAGGTGGCGATGCGCAGCCGCCCGGCGGTACGCGGCAGCAGCCCGCGGGCGATGGTGTCGCCGCCCAGCAGCAGGTGGCGCAGAGGGAGTTCGCCGTCCTCGGGCAGGGCGCGCAGCAGGACGGAGAGCAGTCCGGGCACGCAGTTGACGAGGTTGACCTCGCCGTCGCGCACCCGCTGCCACAGCGCGTGCGGGTCGAGCCGGTCGGGGTCGCCGACGGCGACGAGGGTGCCGCCCGCGAGCAGCGTGGCGAAGACCTGGAAGGCGGTGGCGTCGGAGGTGATCGAGGAGAGCAGGGCGGTACGGGTCGCGGCGTCGATGCCGAGCGCGCGGCTCCCGGTCAGCATCTTGTGGGACAGCTGGTCGTGGTAAACGGCGACCGGGCGGGGGGTGCCGGTGGATCCGGAGGTGAACAGGACCATGGCCGGGGCCCCGGGCTCGGCGGCGTCGAGGGCGGCCGCGTCGGCCGGCGCCGCGGCGAGCAGGGAGGTCAGGCCCGCCACCGGGACGGGCAGCTCCTCGTCGGCGGGGCCGTACCCCTCGGCGCGCAGCACCAGGCGGGCGCCGCTCAACCGGGCCAGCAGGGCCACGCGGGCGGCGGGGTGGCGGTGTTCGAGGGGGACGACGGCCGCGCCGGTGCGCAGGACGGCGAGGAAGGCGGTGACGAGGTCGGCGCCGCGCGGAGCCATGACGCAGACGGCGTCGCCGGGGCCGATGCCGTGCCGTGCGGTGAGCGCGGCGGCGCCATGAGCGGCCTCGGCGGCGAGCTGCCGGTAGGTCAGGGTGCGGCCCTCGCCGGTGACGGCGACGGAGTCGGGGGTGCGCCGGGCGGACTCCTCGAACAGGGCGGTGAGGGTGACGGCCTCGAAGGCGGCGGGGACGGGCAGCTCGCACAGGGCGAGGAGTTCGGCGCGCTGGGCGGCGCCGAGCACGTCCGCCTCCGCCGGGGTCCGGCGCGGGTCGGCGGCGAGGGCCTCGAGTACGGCGGCCACACAGCGGGGCAGGGCCGCGGTGAGGGCGGCGGTGCCGTGGGCGGTGACCGACAGCGCGCCGTCCGGGGCCGGTTCGGCGCGCAGGACCAGGGCGGCCCGGGGGGCCGGCGTGCGCTCCCCGTACAGGGCCGGGCAGACGACGGCGAGCTGCGCCAGGGCGGAGCCGGTGCCGGGGGTGACGGCGTCCAGCCGGGCGCTGAGCGCGTCCCGGTCCCGCCAGGGGTGGGCGGAGGCCTGCTCCAGCTCGGCGTGCAGGGCCTCGAGGAAGTCGGTGGCGGGCGCGGCGGGGTCCAGCGGGGCCAGCAGCGCGAACCCGGCCCCGTCGGACGGTGTGCCGAGGGCCGGTACGAGGACCGGCACCCGTCCCGGCGCACCGGACCCGGTGGACCCGGTGAGCCGGGCCAGGGCGATCCGGGCGGCGGCGACGGTGAGCAGCAGCAGGCCTTCGGGGGCGCCGCCGGTCATCGCGTGCAGCGCGGCGGCGGCTTCGGGGGCCACCCGGCCGGGCGGTGCGGCGACGGTCGCGCCCGCGGGCTCCAGCAGGGATGCGCGGCAGGCGCCGTTCAGGCGGGGGAGCCAGAACTCGGCCTCCGCGGCCGACGCCTTAGGGTCGTCCCCATGGCCGAGCTCTCCGTCACCATCGTTGCGCAGCACTTCTACGTCCTCCCTGATCAGTTGTGGGTGCACCGCCTTCCGGCGGACGTCCCCGTTCCCCCGCTGCCCGACCGCCCGTGGTCCTCGGTCACCCGGGCGCGGGACGGGCTCACCGTGGTGTGCGCCGAACGGCTGGCGGGCGCCTCGGGCGCGAGCGGTCCTTATCGCGGGCTGTACGGCACCGGCGCACACTCCCTGGACCTGCCCGGCATGCTGGCGAGCGTGCTGGTGCCGCTGGCCGGGGCCGGGATAGGCGTGTTCGCCGCGTCGACGTTCGACGCGGACCTCGTACTCGTACCGGCCGGGGAGTACGAGCGGGCCCGGACCGCACTGGAAGCGGCCGGGCACACGCTGTCGTCGGACTGACTCAGACGCCGGTGAGAATCCGCGCCGGCGCCACGCCGAGGGCGGGGAACAGCTCCACGTCGCGGCCGTCCACGCCGCGCATCAGCACGTCGATGGCGGTGCTCATCAGGTCGATGTGGAACTGCGTGAACGTGCCCAGGCCCAGGCCCAGGTGCACACCGGGGTGCCGCTCGTTGGCGAAGTAGTTGCTGGGGAGCAGCGGGGAGCAGCTGGTGTTGGTGCCGAAGCCGATCTCGTGCAGCTTGGCGTAGCGGTCGTCCTTGGCCAGCAGCTTCTCGAGGTTGGTGGCGAACTCGGTGCGTCCGGCGACGGCCGGGCGGACCGCGGTGATGCGGCCCGCGGCCAGCGTGATGATCGCCGGCTGGTCCGCCATGGAGGCGAGGTCGCGGTAGACCTGCTCGGTCTCGGCGAGGCTGGTCTCGTGACCGCCGCGGTGGACGATGGGCGCGCCCTGGAGGGTGACCTCGCCGTCCAGCGTGAAGTGGGTGTGGAGCTCGAACTCGCCCGAGGCGTTGACCAGCGAGCTGAGCTCACCGGTGGGCAGGACGACCTGCTGGCCGGGCAGGAGCGGGCCGTGCAGCGAGAACCAGTGCTCGGAGAGCTGGTGCTGGAAGACGGCCTCGGTGCCGAACTCGCGGCCGAGGAAGAGCATGTCGTCGGCCTGGTCGAGGAGGGTCAGGAACTCCTCCTCGATGCCGAGCTCGCGCTCGTAGTCGACGTCGGTGACGACGCGGATGTTGTTGCGCAGGCTCTCCTCGGAGAAGGGCACCGAGAAGCTGGAGAAGGCGCCCATGGCCATGCCCACGAGGTCTTCGTCGTCGAAGTGGACGAACTCGTCGTCGGCGATCCACAGGACGGACGCGCGGCGGCCGGAGGCGCGGATGGCGGCCATCTCGGCGATGAGGCCCGCGCGGGAGTCGGGGCCGGTCCAGGTGAACTCCTGTACCGGGACGGTGCTGGTCTCGACGGTGAGCGCGCTGCGCACGCCCGGCGACGTGACCAGGAGGAAGACGTCCGCGAGGTCACCCCCGAACACCTTGCGGAACTGCTCCGGGCTGATCGGTACGGGCTGTGCGGTGCTCACGGAAACCTCCCAGTAAAGGCGTGCCGGGGTGTGAGTGCCGTTCACTCACACCCCGGACCACGACTCAAACTCAGCCCTCGAGGCGGTCGTACTTCCCGTACTTGCTGATGCGGGAGCTGATCGACGGCTTCTTCTCGGCCACCGGCTTGTTGTTGGCCTGAACGGACTGCTGGTCCATCTTGTTCTGGGTCACTTCGACTCCTCGTCGTGTTCCGGTGGAGCTCCGGATCCGCGGGGTTGCGGGGGTCCGGCGTGGTCGGGGCCGGTGCCGCTCGGGGCCTCGGCCTTTCCCGACAACAGAACAACCCGCTTGGCTACAGAACCGCTTGAGAGTCGATGGAGACGGCGTGCAGATCCCGTCGCCGGGATGGAAGGGTGGTCGGGGCGAAGTGGCGGGGCGAGGTCCTTGAGCGTCATTCGAGTGGATCCTGAGAGGTTGCGGGAACCTCACGTCTCCTGAGGAAGGGAGCCACCATGCAGACCATCGCACCGGCCGCCAACGCACCGACCGCGACGTCACAGCCGGGACAGGGGGTCCCGCGCATCGAACTCTTGCCCGACGAGCGCCACAGTGTGGCCGCACTCGCCCACGAGTACGCACGGGC
The DNA here is from genome assembly GCF_035984415.1 of Streptomyces sp. NBC_01296. NCBI lineage: Bacteria > Bacillati > Actinomycetota > Actinomycetes > Kitasatosporales > Streptomycetaceae > Streptomyces > Streptomyces sp. NBC_01296. Next base: position 327,612 of record NZ_CP130721.1, read on the forward strand.
CTCGGCCTCGCTGGACGCCCGGCGATCCCTCCAGCTCGCCGCCCTGATGGCCCACGAGCTGCCGCGTTCGCTGCGGCGGCTGATGACCGAGTTCCGCCTGGCCGGGGGCCCGCACGCGGGCTTCCTGATCAGCGGGCTGCTCATAGACGAGAACGCGCTGGGCCCCACCCCGAAGAGCTACCAGGAGCGCCCCGACCGCCCCGAACTGCGGCACGCGGACGCGGTGCTGAGCCTGGTCGGCTCCCTGCTCGGGGAGCCCTTCTCGTTCAGCAGCCAGCAGCGCGGCCGACTGCTCCTCGACCTGTACCCGGTGCCCGGGCACGAGCTGAGCCAGCTCGGCTCGGGATCGACCGCCATGCTCGACTGGCACACCGAGGACGCCTTCCACCCGCACCGCGCGGACTGGATGATCCTGATGGGCCTGCGCAACCACGACGCGGTGCCCACGACCTTCGCGGCCATGGCGGACATCGAGCTCAGCGATGAGCACCGCGCCCTCCTCTTCGAGAAGCGCTTCGCGATCCTTCCGGACGAGTCGCACTCCAAGACCTTCAACGTGGCCACCGGCGCCGCCGACGCGGCGGAGGCCGCCGGAGCCGAGCCGTTCCGACGCATCGACACCATGGCGAACCGGCCCGAGCCGATCGCCCTGCTGGAGGGCGACCCCGCGGCCCCGTGGCTGCGCGTGGACCCGCCGTTCATGCACACCAACCCGCTCGACCCGCAGGCCGCGGAGGCGCAGGACGCACTGCTCGCCGCGATCGAGGCGAAGCTGACCGACGTGGTGATCGGCCGCGGCGACCTGTTCGTCATCGACAACAAGCGTGCGGTGCACGGCCGCCGGCCGTTCACCCCCCGCTACGACGGCACCGACCGCTGGCTCAAGCGCATCAACCTCACGGCCGATCTGCGGCGCAGCGCCGGGTCCCGGCTCGGCGACCACGGCCGGGCCGTGGTCTGACCCACTGCCGCAGGCGCTTCACGCCGCGCGCGGACCGACCGTTTTCCCCTTGAAAGGATTCAAGGCCTTGGCCGCAGAACCCAATCTGATCCGACGCCACCGGCTGTTCCGCCGGTTCTGGCTGGCGCGCGCGGTCTCGCTCGTCGGCGACGGCGCAGCCATGGTGGCGCTCGTCCTGCTGGTCAGCCGCGGTGACCACGCCGGAACCGGTGTGTCGCTGATCCTCCTGGCCGAGTCCGTGCCGCGGTTCTTCGGACCGCTCGCCGGGGCGCTCGCGGACCGGATGGGCGTGCGGCGCCTGCTGATCGCCGCCGAGCTGGTCCAGGCCTTGGTTTTCGGGGTCGTCGTACTGGCACGGCCCGGGCTCGCCGTCCTGGTGCCGCTGGTCGCGGTGGCCGCCGCGGCGTCCACCGTCTTCTCCGCTGCGGGACGCACGGTGGTGCCGCGCCTGGTCGACGAGAAGGACCTGATGCCCGCCAACGCGTGGATGGGCACCGCCTTCAACCTCCAGGCCGCGCTCGGCCCGGTCCTCGGCGGCGTGTTCTCCGCATGGGGCGGCGAGTACGGCGCGCTGGCCGTCAACGCGGGCAGCTTCGTGCTCTCCGCCCTGCTGCTGACCCGCATCCCGGCGCTGGAGCCGCTGCGCACCGGCCAGCGGCGGACCCTGCTGGGCGACACCGTCGAGGGGCTGAAGTTCGTACGGCACCACCGGGTGTCCCGGGCCATCGTGCTGCTGCTCCTGCTCGGCCTGTTCTTCGGCTCGCTCGACAACCTGGCGCTGGTCTTCCTCGCCGAGCACACCCTGGATGCGGGCGAGGCCGGATTCGGCATCCTGTCCGCGTCGTTCGGCGTGGCCATGGTCGCCGCCTCGCTGTGGCTGGTCCGCACCGCCGAGAGCCGCTCGCCGGTGTGGGTGCTGCTGGCGGGCTGGTTCTTCACCGGCCTGGGCCTGCTGCTGACGGCCGCCGCGCCGGTGCTGCTCGCCGCGATCGCCATGCAGTTGATCGCGGGCCTGGGCAACGGCGTGGCCAACGTCGGCGAGGAGACGCTGCTGCAGAAGGCCGTGCCCGCCGAGGTGCTGGGCCGGGTGGGCGGCACGCTGTCCTCCGCCGCCTTCTTCGGCAGCACGGCCGGTTACCTGGCCGGCAGCCTGCTCAGCCCCGACAGCCACGCCCGGCTTGTCTTCGTGATCGCCGGCGGCGGCATCTTCCTGGCGCTCGCACTGTGCGGCCCCGCGCTCCTCTCCGCCCGCGCAACGCTCACGGCGGCCCCGGCCGACGCAACGGAGAAGGCCGCCGAACCCGTTGCGCAGCCCGTCGGGCAGCCCGGAGCCGTGGCATGACACCACAGCGCTGAACCTGCGGCGCTCCTTCAGGCACTGCAGGTTGGTGCGGCCGGCCCGACGGATGACCATCCGTCGGGCCGGCCGCGCATCACGGTCGTTCAGCAGTCGCGGATGACGGCGCCGTTGTTGTCCTTGGCTACGTCGTTGCCCCACCGGGACAGGTAGTACGCGGACACCCACTGCCCGGCCGGACCGACGTCCGGGTCGGTCTTCAGCCACCAGTGGTTGAAGCTGCTCCCGCTGCGCACCTCGCGCCCCCAGGCCTTGCAGAACACGTAGTTCGTCCCCTTGTAGAGCGTGCCCGTGCTCGACGTGCCGGTCGGCGAACCGTAGACCGAGGCGTTCGCGAAGGTGTCCACCCAGTACCGGCCGCCGCCGGGCGCGGGGGATCCCCCTCCCGGGCCGTAGAGGCGGATGGCCCCGTAGTAGTCACCGTGCGAGGAGAGCGCGGAGACCTGGACGCGGCCGCCGGAGTACGGCGCCTCGGCAATCTGGCCCTGGCCCAGGTAGATCGCCACGTGATGGATGGTCGAGGGCGTGTTCCCGAAGAAGACCAGATCGCCGGGGAGCAGGGGTGCGGTGCCGTCGCTGCGGTAGAACCTGGCGACCGCCCTGGAGGAGGTCCACTGGGTTCTGGTCACTCCGTTGATGACGTCGCTGCCCACCGCGAGGTAGTAGGCGTGGCGGACCATTCCGGAGCAGTCCAGCCCGCGGACGTGGCAGTCGTTCGGGGCGCCGTTGGACGGGTCGCAGATCCCGTACGTGGGGCCCGGCTGCCCACCGTGGCCGCCGCCCCAGGAGTACGGGGTCCCGATCAGGCCGCAGGCGGCGTTCACCGCCGAGTTGGCCTGCGGGGCGGCCCCGGCGGACAGGACGGCGCAGGCCGGGGCCGCGCGGGCCTGCGGGGCGCCGGAGGAGAAGACGACGACGGAGGCCAGCATGGCGAGGAGCGCGGCGAAGCGCAGGGCGGGGAGGGATCGCCGCGGTGGGAGGCTGACGCGCGTAGGCATGGCGGTGTCCTGGGCTCGTGTGCCACAAGTAGCTTGATATCAGGGGCAGTTGGCGGCGGCCATTCAAGCAGTGCGATGCCGGTGCAGATAGCCCGCGAGCGAAAATTGCTGCAAGCGGTTTCCCCGCCGCGGCACGAGCCCCACGGGGCCCGGACCGCAGGCGGCAGGACGCGGGGGCAGTACCGTCTCGGCGCCCACCGCCGACGGCAATGCTCGTGAGCAGTACCGAAGCACCCCGTCAGTCCGAAGACACCAGCCCTGTGGGTGGTTCGCAGTCGCCCAGGACCGACCCCGACCCGTCGGGGGTGTAGGCGGCCCACAACATGAACAGCTCCAGCAGAATGGCCAGCACGTTGATCCACACACAGATGAAGGCCACGAGCCCCGGCCACGTCTCCCAGAGCCGGATGCCGTAGCGCCGGCGGACTCGCCTGGCGAGCAGTACACATACGACCACGGCCGATATGCCGAGGATCGGCCCCGACCACGCGGCGACGTGTTCCATCTTCGGAAAGGGCATGTGCCGGCATGCTGCCTGCTGCCGATCGACCCAATCCTCGTGGATCACCTGGACGTAGTAGGAACTGAGCACGCCGAATGCGGCCGTGATCGGGACGAGCAGTGACGCGATTACCGTGCCGGGCCTTACCGGGCGCTCCTGCATGGTGTCGTGAGACGCGGCGGAGGAGGGGGAGTTTTCCATCAGTACCAATTCGGATGCGGTCGGACGGTGCGGATGGGCTGCTCGCCGTGGTTCGTGGTGGCGACGTGTTCGCGGCTCTCCGGACTGACGTTCTGGAGCGAGCTGGTGTGCCGGCTCGATTTGATGTCGCTGTCCGGGGCCACCGAGGTGACCACGGAGGCCTGGTAGACCTCAGCCTGGAAGGCCGGCAGCAACGCATCACATCACATCTGCCGCTTTGCTTACTGCTCGATGGACAGGGAAGGGAGTCGGCCATGGCGACATGGGGACTGATCCTGGAGACAACGGTCGGCTTGGGTGAGCACAAACACACCGAGGCCTACGTGATGGCGCACGTGGAGGGTGGGCGTGAGACGGCTCTGGCAGAGCTGGAGCGGCGGGCGCGTGCCTACACGCCGGAGCACCCCAGGAGCCCCAAGCGCCGCCGCCTCTTTCGCGACGGTGATGGATTTCTGCTGGTTGTCGACGGCGCGTGGCAGTCCCACGCCACCCGCTTCTCCGCTGCCGAACTCTTGGACGACACCGACCGCCCTGCACCAGCGCAACGGGTCAGCGATGAGCCGGTCGCGGCTGAGGCGCGGTCGGCCACGACACCGACACCGACGCCGATACCGACGCCGGAGTCCCCGCCGCCGCCGTCAGCGGCGGCGGCGGTGGAGCGCGACGAGGATGGCGTGCCGGTGAAACCGGCGTGGCTGGGACGTACCGACCTGCCGTGAGAGGAGTCGGCGCGCGGCCTGCTCCACAGCGCCCGTCACTGTGGCTGCCGCCCCGGAACACGGACTCCACCAGACCGGGCCTCAGGGTCTGCCGGCATGCAAGTCGACGACTTGTCAGTCCTCCGCCTCCGCCAGGGGCTCGTCCGGGTCGGCGGCCATGGCCAGCTGGGTGATGTCGCAGCCGTCCGGGGTGCGGACGTCGATGCGGTACAGGCCCGGGGCCGGGGCGGTTGCCGTCGCGGTGGCCACGCCGTCCTCCCAGGTCAGGACAAGTGGTGTCGGGCGGGTGGGGTTCTCGAGGTCCGTGAGGTGGCAGGTCAGGCCCGAAAGGGTGTCGACGTCGCTGAGGTGGAGCTTCCAGGGCCGGCCCGCCTCGACCAGGTCGGGGGCGCTCAGGCCGCAGCCGGCCTCGCCCTGGGGCGGGCCCGGGTTGATGTCGTCGCGGACGATCTCGGTGACGGCCTCGAGGGCGGTCTGCGCCTTGGCGACGTCGCCGTGCTGGAGCGGCAGGTGGGTGACGATGTCGGTGAGGATCGCCGATTCCTTGTAGACGGTGCCGTCGCCGTACACCTGGAAGTACCGGACGCGGTCGTGCCGGTCGAGGATGAAGGTGCCGTCGGAGTTCTGCCGGGCGCCGTCGAGATGTGCCTCGACCGTGCCGTTGGTGATCGTCAGGTTCTGCCAGGTGGGCTGGTTGACGCCGACGACGGACCGGTGGCCGGGCAGGGTGATGTCCTTCTGGCCGTGGTGGAAGCGGGCCGCGTTGCGCGTCAGTTCCGCGTCGCCGCCGAGGGCCGCGACGTCGCTCGGCGTGAGGTGGCGTACGCCGTCCCCCGCGCGCAGGCTCCGGTACTGCGGCAGCAGGTCGTGCAGGCCCGGCATCGTGGCGCAGATGGCCCGGAGTTTGCGGTGCGGCAGCCGTACGGGCGTCCCCCGGCCGGTGGCGAGGATGACGGCCGCCTTGACCGAGCCCTGGAAGGGCGTGCCGAGGGTGATGACGCCCCGGGTGTCGGCCTGGAGGTCGCCGTCGTAGCCGGGGTCGAGGGCCGCGCGGGTCACGAGCCCGCCCATGGAGTGGGCGACGAAGACGAGCCGTCCCTCCCGCTGGTCGGCGCGGTGCCGGCGGGCCTGGGTGTGGGCGGGGTGGCGGCGCCAGTCGGTCAGGTGCAGGCGCGCGGCGTCGGCCAGGAGACGGCCGTTGGTGGCGACGGGCAGGCGCCAGTCGTAGGCGAACTCCAGGATCGCGGCGGCGTCGGCGACGCTGGTGCGGATCGTGTCGACCAGGTCGGTGTACGGCTCGCTGCCGGCGAGGTACGGGGTCCAGGCCGAGTGCTTCAGCAGGCCGGTCGCCTTGATGCGGCCGGTCTTGCCCGCCAGCTCGTCCTCGGTCATGGCCAGGGACTTCAGGCCGGAGGGCGTGGTCCAGGCCTTCAGCAGCCAAGAGACGCCGCCGAGGCCCCAGACGTCCTTGCCTGTGGTCGTGTCGCGCAGGGCGCTGCCCATGATCCCCGGTACGACGACCACTGCGTCCTGGGTGACGTGGTCGGGTAACTCGGCGGTGCGGTCCCGGCGCTGGTGCGTGTGCTCGTTCATGGCAGTGAAGAATAGGGACCGTGGACGGGGAGCGGGGCGAGATCGGCTTAGCCGAGGCCGTGGAGGGAACCGAGCTGCCGCAGACGGCGGCAGCGCCGCCCGCCGGCACCCTGTACGTCCTGCCCATGGAGGACGGGAGCGAGGCCCTGCGGCAGGCCCTCGGCGCCCAGCTCGACGCGGTGTCCCTCTGGTGGGAGCGGCCGCCGCCCGCCGGGCCCGGCTTCGTGAAGGTGGCTCCCGGCGAGCCGGTGACCAGCCGTCATGACGTGGAGCGCTTCCTGGAGACGTCGAGGATCCGGGAGGCGGAGCCGGACGTCCCCGTGGTGCTGTACGTGTCGGGCCACGGCCTCACCTCGGGCGCGGCCAAGCACTTCGCGGTCCTGCGGGACACCGACACCCATCGGCTCCTGGCGACGGGGCTGCGTACGACGGAGATCGCGATCGCCGCACTCGACTCGCACGCCCGCGACGTCCTGGTGATCGTGAACATGTGCGAGTCCGCCGACATGGCAGGGGAGCTGCTGGAGCTCTCACGGAGCCTGGACACCGCGCGCACCACGCGCGCCACGCTGAACGTCCTGACCACCGCGGCGCCCAAGATGCAGGTGATGGGCGGGGAGTTCGCGCTCGTCCTGCGCCGGGCCCACGAGTGGCTGCGCACGGCCGGCGGGATCACCCGCCCGTACCTGACGATGGACGAGTTCAGCCGGGCCCTGTACCAGGCGGCGCAGGCGGTCGGCGCGGAGCTCGGCCGGAGCCTGTCCCTCGACTGCCGCCCGCTGATGGGCGGCAAGCTGCACGTGGCGACCGCCGCGCTGCCGAACCCGGGCCACCGGCCGGAGCAGGCCGCGGTGGAGGAGAGCCGGCAAGAGGTGGCGGCGACCCTGGAGGACCTGGGCTACTGGCTGGAGAAGGCCAGCGGCCGCACCGGCGCCGACGACACCGGCTGGTACTTCTCGGGCCGCAAGCGCCTGAACGTCGCGGTGGTCTCCTTCCTGGGCGGCGGGCCGGGCGTCCTCGTCGTCACGGGCATCACCGCGAGCGGGAAATCGGCGATCCTGGGCCGCGCGGTGACCTTGAGCGACGCGACGTTCAGGACGTCGACCCTGTTCGCGGCCGCCGTCGGCCACTGCCCGCAGGACACCGTCCCTGCCGAGGGCTCCGTGACCATCGCGGTCACCGCGCACAACCGGGAGCCACTGGGGCTGTTGGCGGTCATCGCGAAGAAGCTCGGGGCCGCGGCGGACCCCTCGGGCAGGGACCCGCTGAGCCGCTGGCAGTCGGGACTGCGGAAGTTCCTCGCCTCGCCCGGCCCCATGGTGACGGTCGTCGTCGACGCCCTGGACGAGGCGACCGACCCGGCGGCGGTGGTGCACCAGGTCCTGGTACCGCTGGCCGGACACCTGTCCGGCGCCGCGCCGTCGCCGCCCGTACGGCGCGGGGTACGGCTGGTCGTCGCCGTCCGCAGCAGCGACGGCGCCGACCGCCTCGTCCCGGACGGCGGGGGCCGGGAACTGCTGGGCCGGCTGCGGGACGCGTTCCCCGGGGCGGCCGTGCTGCGCACCGACGACGAGGACATGGGCAAGGACGTCGAGGGGTACATACGGGCCCTCTTGGACGGGGAGCCCAACTGGGCGGGACACGACCTGACCGGGGTCTCGCGGACGGTGGCCGAGGCGGTGGGGCGGTCCTTCCTCGACGCCCGCGTGGCGGCGCACCAACTGCGCACCGAGGGGCCGCTGCTGTCGGCCGACCCCGACTGGCTCGCGCGGCTGGGCGAGGGCACGACGGGACTGCTGAAGGACGATCTGGCGAGGTCGGCGGAGGACGGCCTGGGGGCGGACGAGGCGCTGGCGCTGCTGCGCGCGACGGCGTTCGCGCAGGGGCGCGGCATCGCCTGGGGTGAGGTGTGGCCCGCTGTTGCGTCCGCCGTCCGCGGGGAGGCACTCCCGGATGCCGATGCCGAGATCCGGGTGCTGCTGGAAGGCCGCCTGGCTGGGTATCTCACCCGTGACGTGGAAGAGGACCAGCGGGTGTACCGGCCGGCGCACGAACGGCTGGCCGCTGTCCTGCGCGCCTGGCCTGCGGGCGGCGCGGCATCTCGTGGGGGGATGGGAATGACGGATGGTCAGGATGAGCCTGCCGATGAGCCTGATGAGGCCGGCGGTGTCGGCGGGGCTGATGAGGTGACGGGGACCGGCGCGACGGGGCACGCGTACGAGGACGAGTACGACGAGGACGAGTACGACGAGGACAAATACAGGGACGACGATGCCGCCGTGCACGCCTCCATCGCGCGGGCGCTCGCCGATCTGGCCGCGCCGCACACCGGCGGCCGCGCCGCCGGCACCGCCCCGCACCCGTACGTACGGCGGTACCTCGCGCGCCACGCCCGCCTGGGCGGGGTCCTGGACGACGCGCACGTGCCGGCCGACGTGCTGCCCTGGCTGACCGGCAGCCCGATCCGCGGGCTGCTGGGCCCGGGCCGGGGGCAGGAAGGCCGGCTCTGGCTGGAGGCGTGGGCCGCGGTCGAGCCGTACCTGCACCGGGCGGACCGGGAGGACCACCCCTCGCGCCTGGCCAGCCTGCACCTGGCGTACACGGCGCTGCGCCATCCCGGCCTGCCGCGCCCGCGCACCCCCGAAGAGGCGGCGGGTCCGCTGGCGGTGCTGTGGTCCCGGTGGACGCCGCCCGTGAACGTCCTGGCCACCTTCGACGCCACCGTGCGCTCCCTGACGGCGCTGCCGGCACCCGACGGCCGCCCCGCCCTCGCGGCGGGCGACGACGACGGCGGCATCGAACTGATCGACGCGGTCGAGGGAACGGCGGTCCGCGGACGGATCGGCGCCCACGTGGGATCCGTACGGCACCTGCTCCTCGCGCCGCGCCCCGCGCAGTCGCCGCTGCTCGTGTCCGGCAGTACGGACGGCACCGTCCGCCTCTGGGACCCGGCGACCGGCCACCTCGTCGACCAGATCCACCGGCCCGGCGGGATGTGGATCGCCGATGTGTGCGCGTACCGCGACAGCGGGCACGAGCTCGCGGTGCTCTGCGTCAACGGGGACGGGGTGGTGGTCCGGTGGAACGAGCGGATGGGCCCGCTGGCCCTGCTGACCCTGCCGGGGGACACCCCGCGTACGGCGACCACCGCGCTGGCGGCGGTGGAGGAGACGCCCGGCCGGCCGTTGCTGGCGATCGCCGACGGTGCGTTCCTGGTGTTCCGGGACACGGCGGCCGAGACGGAGGTGGCGCGGTTCGAGTTCCCGGCCGACGTACGCGTCCTCGCTCCGACCACGCGGCCGGGGACGGTCGCGGCCGGCCACGCGGACGGGAGCGTCACCGTCTGGGGCCCCGGCGGACCGCTCGCGACTCTCACCGGCGCCGGTGGGCCGGTGGGCAGCCTGGCCGGCCTCGTCCTGGGCGAACGCCACCTCCTCGCGGCCGGGACGGGCAGCCGCATCGCCGTATGGGACGTCTCCCGGTGGGACACCGCCGCCGAGGAGCCGCCGGGGCTGCTCAGCGGGCACACCGCCGCGGTGACCGCGCTCAGCCCCGTCGCCTCGCCGGATTCCGGGATCCTCGCGTCGGCCTCCTGCGACGGCACGCTGCGCCTGTGGAACCGGGAGGTCCTGGAGCGGGCGCTGACCGCCTCCCGTACGCCGGCCGAGCCGGCGCCGACGGGCGGGGCGCTGCTGCTGCCGGAGCCGGGGGACCCCCGTCTTCCGACCTGGTTCGCGCTCACCGGCGACCGCCCCGACATCGAGGTCCGGGACATCGTCACGGGGGACGAGGTCGCCCGGATCGACACCGGCCGGCCGCCGTCCGCGCTGGCCTGGGCCCACCGCCGCGAGGGTCGCGTACTGGTGTCGGCCGGATGCGAGGACCACGGCATCCGTCTGTGGGACGCGGGTACCCGGCAGGCCCTGCCGGACGTCCTGGAAGGCCATTTCCTCCCGGTCCGCGCCCTGGCCGCGTGCACCACCGCCGACGGCCGGCACCTGCTGCTGAGCGGCGGGGACGACGAGACGGTCCGGCTGTGGGATCTGGACCGCCCGGCCCCGCTGCGGGAGTGGACCGGTCACGGCCTGCGGGTGATGGCGGTGGCGGCGGCCTCGTGCGAGGGCGGCGGGGACTGGTTCGCCTCGGCCAGCTCCGACGGCACCGTACGGCTGTGGGACGCGGAGCGCGGTGGTGCGCTGGGCCGGCCCCTGCGCTGCGACCAGGGGCTCCTGCACGCCGTCGCCGTCAACCCCGGCCCGCTGGACGGCCTTCCGCCGCATCTGGCCAGCGGCGGAGACACGGGCACGGTGCGGCTGTGGGACCTGCGCGAGCGCCGCCCCCTGGGGGAGCCGCTGACCGGCCACACCGCGGCCGTGCACGCCCTGGCCCTGTGGAGCGCGGAGGGACACGGCAGCTTCGTCGCCTCCGGCGCGGCCGACGGGACCATCCGCCTCTGGGACGCCGCCACCGGGCAGTGCCGGCTGCTGCTCGCGGTGGGGAGCCCCGTACGCAGCCTCGCCGCGCACCCGTCGGCGGCCGGCGGGCGCGTCGTGCTCTCCTTCGCCGGGGACGCCGGAGCCGCCGCGGTGGAGATCGACCTCACCCGGTGCCGGGCGGGCGGAGCCTGATCAACCCGCATGCGCCCCCTGCGTTCCCTCGTGCGCCCCCAATGGCCCCACGCAACCCGGTCGCGCAGGTCCCAGCCGAGCATGAAAATGATCGTTCGGCATGTGCCACGGATCAATACGCCGTGGGGCGCGTGCCATCCGCTCATGAGCGCCCCTCATGAGCACCACACCGTCACGAGACCGGCTCTCCCGGCGGCCGGACCGCCCCGTCGGCCCGGCCGCTGCACGAGCCACGAGCAACACCGGCCCGCGCCTCGCGGAGGGCGGCCGGAGCAAGGAGAGCGGCCGCATGAGCCGGGACACCGTACAGCCGGACGTCGTCCTCGTCCCCGCACCCGACCACGGCGTATGGCGCCTGGGGAAGGCCAAGAACCCGGTCAAGTACGAAAGGATCAGCCAGGAGGACTGGTTCCGGACGGGCGGGAACCGCTGGAGCCTGGTCAGCTACGACATCCTCTACTGCGCCTCCCGGCACGACGGGTGCTTCGCAGAGGCCTTAGCACCCTTCCGTGTGGACCCCAAGATGCGGGAGGTCATCGGGGACGAGTGGACGAAGCCGTCCTTCATGACCCCCGGCAAGATCCCCCGCGACTGGACCACGCGCCACATCCTGGTCCGCCTGCAGCTTCCCAAGGAGGCCCGCTTCCTCGACGTGGACGACGAGCGGACCCTGGAGACGCTCTCCCGCGAACTCAAGGACGAGCTGGCGGAACAGGGCGTGGACAGGCTCACCACGGAGCACATCCAGGGCTTCAACCGCCGGATCACCCGGCAGATCTCGGCGTGGGCCATCACCCAGCGCACCGGCCCCTCGGAGCAGGAGCGCCTCATCCACGGCATCGCCTACCGCTCCCGCTTCGGGATGCGCCAGTGCTGGGCCGTCTTCAACGACGTGGAGCTCAAGCAGGAGGAGACCAGCCTGATCTTCCCCGAGTCGGAGGCGCTGCGGCGGGTGGCCGAGGAGTACGACCTGACGATGCTGTGAGCGGAGGAGCAACCCGCCACCCCCCTCAATCCCCTCGCATTGCCCCCCTGAAAAGAGGACTGAAACCAACCTGAAAGCCTCTACGCCGCTGTCGTCCAAAAGAGCGAAACAACTCGTTCCCTGTCACCCCCACAGCGCCCGCCGCCCTCCCAATTCGGCAGGTCAGGATGGAAGTCCGGTCTCAAACCCGCCAGTTGACGCACCGTCGAGATCGCGCTGGATTCTGCCTAAGAGGTGGAGTTGGAAGGTGATAATGGGTAACCTAACCAGTACATAGCCCAACTTGGAGCATGTGGGGGATCTCATGAACAACATCCGTTGCACCGTCAGTGCGTTCTTACCCGTCGGGCTCGCGCCATGCGTCGCGGCACCACCGCCCGCCACGGGCTCCGCACCCTCAGGTCACCCCAGTCATCCATGCGCCGGATCCCCGCGGACCGGAATACATCGATGCTGAGCGCCGACCGCTGACCGCTGGTCGGCACGCCCCACCCCACCCGCGCTGGTACACGCTTCCCCGCGGGTCGGGAACACACCACGAAGCGTTCGCGGCTCGCCGAGACCGAGCGTCCCTTCCGTCTGTCCCCGTGGCAGTACGCGACAGCCAGGTCCTGCGGGCACACCCCGACACCCGTCGCCTGAACACGCGACCCGCCACCGGACGGGCGCGCAGTCAGGGCAACGAGGGAGACCTGACCATGCCTTCTGCTGACACCACCACGCCCCCCGTCGCCGTTGCCGTCGCCAAGAGCGTTGCCAGCGCCGAAAGAGCCCATGTCGCCACCGTGCGCATGCACATCAGCGAGATCGCCCGCTTCCTCCAGGAGAACCTGGGGCAGCGCCTGACCGCGCGGATCGCCAACATCAGCGATCCCAAGCAGGTCGGCAAGTGGGCCTCGGGCGACACCACGCCCCGACCCGAGTCGGAGCAGCGACTGCGCGCGGCCCTGCAGGTCTTCCAGCTCATCCAAGACGCCGAAAGCCTCTACACGGCCCGCGCCTGGATGATCGGCATGAACCCGCAGCTCGAGGACGAGGCGCCGGCGCAGTGCATCGCCGACGGCAGGATGCGCGACGTGATGGTGGCGGCCCGAGCCTACGTGGATGGCGGCTGACCCCACGCGTACCGGCTCGGGTCATACCGCGGGGCCGGGTGAAGCCGGTTCCGGCGCGGCGATGAGTCTGCGGGCATCCGCAGGTCTATCTCTTGACGGAGACAACCGACTCATCGGGAGTGCGCCATGGGCCTCATCCACATCGAGATGTTCGCGACCCTCGACCTCGTCGGGCAGGCGCCCGGCGGCCCCGACGAGGACCCGGTGGAGTTCCCGTTCGGCGGCTGGCAGGCGCCCCTGCTGGACGAGGTCGCCGGGGCACAGGTCGGTGCCGCGTACGAAGACACGGACGCCCTGCTGCTCGGCCGGCGGACCTACGACATCTTCGCCGCCTACTGGCCTCACCAGGAGGGCGGCGAGGACAACGAGATCGCCACGCTCTTCAACCGCGTCCCGAAGTACGTGGCCTCGCGCGGCCGGCCCGACCTCTCGTGGGCCGGGTCCACGCAGCTCGGCCCGGACCTCGCCGGCGCGGTGCGTGAGATCCGTGACCGCCACGAGCACGTGAAGGTCGTCGGGAGCCTGAACCTCGTGCAGAGCCTCCTGCGCGAGAAGCTCTTCGACCGTCTCGACCTCTGGCTGCACCCGATCGTGCTCGGCGTCGGGAAGAAGGTGTTCGCCGATGGTGCGGTGCCCACCAACGTCACGCTCCTCGCACCCCCGGCAGCCGGCCCGAAGGGCACCGTGTACCTGCGCTACGGGCTCGCCGACGGCACGCCCGCGACGGGGGACATGAGCGCCCCCGACCGCGGTGTCGCAAGCGCCGACTGAGGCATGGCGCGCGGCGGCCACGGCGAAGGCCGGGCAGCCGACGATGCGCCCGAGGGCGGTGAGAAGGTGTCACGCAACCCATTGCCTCGGGCTCCTCGGCGCCGCCGCGTTACCCGCCGGCGCAGCCGCCTTGCCCGGCCCCGTACCGCCGAGTCCCTCACCTGCCGCGGGGCCGGCGTCGACCCCGCCGCCCGCGTCCGCCACCGGGCCGAGATCCTCGTCAACGCGCCGCTGCGCACGGTCTGGAAGCTGCAGACCGACGTCGAGCGGTCGACGCGGACGTCCCCACCGCGACCGCCATCCTCCGCCAGGGACTCGAAGGATGGCTGAACGGCCTGAAGGCCACCCCGAGGCCCGGACCCCCCACCGGACGGACTGACCCGTGTGTTCTCGGCAACGTGACGTCTCCGTACAGTGGCCCGCCGGTGCCTTCCGCGCCTGCCCCTATTGCGGCTTCGGGCCCTTCATCAGCTTGCTGAGCTGTTCCAGGGGGCCTTCCTTCATGCCCCGGACGTAGTCCCAGCCGTTGTGGTCGCCGCCCTGGATCTCGTGGATCGTGACCTTGATCGGGCCCTTGCCGAACTGCTGCTGGAACTTCTCCATCCGGTCGCGGCCGCCTTCCTTGGTGCCGTACTGGAAGAGGACGTTCACCTCGGGGCCCTTGTCGTTGATCAGCTTCGGGGCGAGCTTCTCGGGGTTGTTCGCGTCCATTTCCGCCTGGTGGCCCTTCCAGAGCGGGGAGTCGGGGACGATCTCGCCGCCGTTGGCTATGACGGCCCGGAAGCGGTCCGGCTTCTGCAGGAGCTGCTTGAGGCCGACGAAGGCGCCGGAGGAGTTGCCCATGAAGGCCCAGCCGTCGCGGGACTTGTAGGTACGGAAGTTGGCCCGGGCGAGGTCGGGTACGTCCTCGCCGATCCAGGTGCCCATCTTGGCCTGGCCGGGGATGTCGGAGCCGTCGTAGTAGTACTTGTTGTCCGGGTTGAGGATCGGCATGACCAGGATGAACGGGAGGCTCTTGCCGGCGGCGGCGCCCTCGGCGACGGCCTTCTGGAGGCCCAGCTGCGGCATGGTCGCCCAGTAGTTGTCGGCGTTCCCGTTGCCTCCGGGCAGCGCGATCATGACCGGGAAGGCGCTCTTCGCGTACTCCGGGCGGTCGTACTCCTTGGGCGTCCACACCCAGACGCTGCCCTCGAAGCCGGACTTGGCGCCCTTCACCCGGGCCTTGGATATGCGGGTGCCGTCGTCCAGCTTGACCGTCTGCTTGAACTCGGTGAGCGGGCCGGTGGGGAGGGACACGTCCGGGTCCGCGCTCGGCGCGGAGGCCTGCTTCCCGCCGCCGGTCTGCTTGTCCTTGTCCGCTCCGGTGGAGGGCTTCGCGTAGCTGACGGACTCTCCGTTCCCGTCGAACCAGTCCGTCTTCCAGTGGATCAGCCCGGCGCCCGCGCCGGCGAGCACGGCCACGGCCACCGCGGAGCCGATCCACACCTTCTTGCGGGATCGCCTGGGCGGTTGCGGCTGCGGGTACACGTGCACGAACTTCGCTCCGAACAGTGCGGCTGCCCTCGAGCGGGCAGAACGGGTGGGTCTTCCTCTTTGGATGCGTTTCTCGACCCCGAGGTTGCAAAAACAGGCAATAAATGTCGTTTAGGTTTCAAATGGGTGTGCCGTACGCACGGTTCGGGCTCGGATCGGCCCCCGTCCCACATATATCGGAGGCCGATATATGCTCGCGGACATGACGAAACGATCACCGTCTCTGACGGAATCGCAGTACTTCATCCTTGCGGCCCTTCAGGAGGGCCCCTTGCACGGCTACGGCATGATCAAGGCCGCCGAGCAGGCCACGGACGGACGGGTCAAGCTCGCCGTCGGCACCCTCTACGGGGCGCTGGAGCGGATGGAACGGTCGGGGTGGGTCGCAGCCGATCGCGAGGAGGTCGTGGACGGCCGGGCACGGCGCTACTACCGCCTCACCGAGGACGGCGACGGCGTGCTCCGGCAGGAGGCCCTGCGCATGCAGCAGGCGGCGGCCGTCGTCATCGGCCGTCCTTCCTTCAGGGTGGCCCAGGCATGAACCGTATGCTGCTCGCCGCCTACCCCAAGGACTACCGCACCCGGCAGGGGGAGGAGGTGCTGGGCTGCCTGGCCGAGGCGTACCCGGGCCGCTCCTGGCCGCCGCCCCGCGAGGTCGTCGCACTGCTTCGCGGAGGGGTCCAGGCCCGTGCCCGCGCCGCCTGCGAGGACAAGTCCCGGCCGTGGTGGCTGGACGGCTTCCACCTGACCGCCCTCGTCCTCGCCGCCCTGGCGCTGGTGCCGTACCTGCAGGACGTGTGGCACTGGGCCCTGGGCATCGAGCCCGGCGGCTACACCATCGGCTTCCACGACGTGGGCTGGTTCCCCTGGACACAGGGCTCCGGAACCCGGACGCGGCTCCTTCCCTACGGCGTGCTCCCGCTGATCTGCCTGGTCGCACTGCTGCGCGGCAAACGGTGGATCGCGCTGCCGGCCTCGGCGGCGATGCTCTTGGCCGGAACCGGGCTCGCGGGCTCGACGCTCTTCGGTGACGAAGGCGTGGTGGGCGTCGGCTACTACGGACTGGGCGCTCCGCTACGGGCCCATGACCTGGTGCTTTCGGGGATCCTGTTCCTCACCTGCGCAGGACTGGCGGCCTACCGTCCGAGCAGCCTGCGCCGCCGCTCGTACGGCTGGCTCGTCCCGGTGGCGGGTGCCCTGTTCATGGCCGGCTCCCTGCACATCACCTCGGGTGATCCCTATTTCCAGCGGGGCCTGTTCGCCCTGGAAGTCGCCGCGTTGACCGCCGCGTGGGTGGTGACGGCCGCCACCGGCGACTACCGGTGGCTCATTCCCGTCGCCGCGTTCACGATCGTCCGGGCCGAAGCGATCGTCACCCAGCCGTACCTCGTGGGATCCCTGCCGAGCCACGTCGTACTGCTCTGCCTGATCATGCCGATCCCCCTCCTGGCCGTCACCGCACAACGCCGCCAGAGCCGCACCACCTGAGCCGCCGGTCCGGCTCATCGTGACGGGGTGTCACGGCCCCACGGGGCCGGGCACGGGCCTCAGCCCGTCTCCTCGGGCGCCGTGGAACGCGATGCACGGCGCCCCTGCCACCACACGGTCACGGCGGTGAGCCCACCGGCGGCCACGAAGAAGCCCACCTTCACCGCGGCCTTGCCGGACAGCCAGGCCGCGCCGACGCCCAGGTTCAGGCCCAGCCACCAAAAGATCGCGCACACGCCTGCCGCAGCGAGCACTCCCGCCACGACACCCATGGCAACCCGCAGCCATCGGCGTCCGCCGGTGTGGTCCCCCGTATCACTGGTCATACGGGCCATGCTAGGGACCGGTGGCGCGGCCTTCGTCCGCACGGAGGATGATCGCGCGGGCAACTTTCGTCGCGGAAACCGCCCGAGGCGCGAGCCGAAAGTCTCTGAAGGCGTGTCAGGACGCCGGGGTGGGCCGGTCCGCGGTGGTTCCTTCCAGGGTGGTTCAGGTCGGTGGATCGGCCAGGTGGCGGGCCGGGCCGCTGCGGGCGTAGCGGCCCGGGCTGGTGCCCAGCACGCGCTTGAAGTGCCGGTTGAAATGGGACTGGTCGTAGAAGCCGGCCGAGGCCGCCACCAGGCGCGGCGCCATGCCTGCGAGCAGCAGCTTGCGGGCCAGGTCCACGCGCCGTCCGGTCAGGTACTGGTGCGGGCCCATGCCGAACTCCCTGCTGAACACCCGGACGAGGTGCGCGGGGTGGACGTGGAGCGCCGCCGAGGCGTCCTGGAGGCTGACGCCCTCCACGAACTTCTCGTCGAGGAGATCGCGGAGCCGGTGTGCGATGCCGGCGTCGCGGGTCGGGGTGTGGTCCTCGAAGCGCCGTTCCAGGTGGCTGCGCAGGCGTTCGGACACCAGTGCCAGCCTGCTCTCTGCCTCGAGTTCGTCGCCGGTGTGCTCCAGTGCCTGGTGCAGCTGGTTGATGCGCTGGCGCAGCAGGAGGTCGTCCATGACGGGGCTGTCCACCGCCAGGCCGATGAGGCTGTCGCCCAGCTGTGAGGAGTCGAGATATACGACCCTTTTCTGAAAACCGGTCGGAGTGACCGAGTGTCCATTATGTGGGACGTGCGGGGGCAGCAGTGTGATCATTTGGTCCAGGGCACCGTGTTCGTGCCGGTCCAGGTTGTATCTGACCATGCCGTCGTCGACGATCAGCAGCGTCCACGAGTCATGCGTGTGCATGGGATAGACGTGGTCGGTGATGCGGGCGTGGTAGACCTCTTCGATTCCCGCCAGGGCGGGGCGCCAGGCGCGTACCTGCGGATGATCAAGCATGCAAAGATCGTACAAGACTTGACCTGGGTGCTCGGGGTTTGATTCATCCATGGACAGCGTGAACGAACCCGTTCGTTTTGAGACAAAGATCGCCGTGGTCTTGCGTGACGATCTTCAGGTGTGGCAACGCCTCAACATGACCGCCTTTCTCGTCAGTGGAATCGGGCGCAAGGTTCCGGAAGTAATCGGCGAGCCCTATTCGGACGCCGACGAGACCGAGTACCTGCCGATGTTCCGCCAGCCGGTGCTGGTCTTCGAGGCGAGCAAGGAGGCCCTGACCACCTCGCACCAGCGTGCCGTCAGCCGGGGTCTGCCCCTCTCGGTGTTCACCACCGACCTCTTCACCACCAACAACGACCGGGACAACCGGGCCGCCGTTGCAGCCGTCCACCGGGACCAGCTGGACCTCGTCGGCATGGCCGTGTACGGGCCGCGCAACGCGGTGGACAAGATCATCAAGGGCGCTCGAATGCACCCGTGACGTCTCCTTAGGGCGTGGCATGGAAAAGGAAACGTCGCTGCGGAGCGAATCCGCACAGGCGTATGTGTACTTGCTCGCGACGATGGCGCTCTTCGGTAGTGCTTTCGCCAGCTCCAAATCAGTGGTCGGCCATATGCCCCATCAGGTCGCCGCTGTTCTCCGCTTCGGTGGCGGCGCGGTCATCCTGGTGGTTCTGCTCGCTTTCATCGGACGGAAGTCGGGGGGGCCGGCGCTTACGCGTTCGCAAATCGCGCGTGCGGCGGCAGTGGGACTCGTCGGGGTTTTCGCGTACAACCTGTTCTTCTTCTGGGGTCTTTCTCTGGCCCCTTCGATCGACGGAAGCATCATCGTTCCGGTTCTGAGCCCGGTCATCACGACGGGAATTCTCCTGGCCCTGGGCCGGGAAAAGGCTTCAGGCGCCCGAATAGGCGGACTGGCGCTGGGAGTATCGGGCGCCGTCGTGTTCTTCATCGGTGCGGGGGGCACCGGCATGGATGCGGGCGGGTCCCGGCTGACCGGGGACCTCGTCTACCTGCTCGGCGCACTCTCCTGGGCGGTGTACAGCATCGCCTCGAAGAAGGTCCTGGTCGGCATGGACCCGCTACGGGCCACCACGTTCGGCACCCTGGCCGGGGCGTTGGCCCTGCTGCTCTTCGCCGTGCCCGCGTTCCCGGACGTCGAGTGGAGCGCGCTGTCCTCGACGACTTGGCTGAACGTCGTGTACCTCGCCGTCGGCCCCACCGCCATGGCCTACCTCTTCTACTACCGGGGCCTGAGGGTCGTCAGCCCGTCGACCGCGACCGTCGTCATGTTCTCCGTGCCGGTGTTCGGGGTGACCTGCGCCGTCGTGTTCCTGGGCGAGTCGTTCGGCGGACTTCAACTGGCCGGCGCCGCCGTCATGCTGGCCGGTGCCCTGCTGGCCGTGACGCAGGGCCGCCTGCGTCAACAGGCCCCGGAGCAGCCCGAGCAGGAGACCGAGCGGGGGGCCGAGTCGGCCGCGCCGGCTCCCCTTTCGGGAACCGGCGGCCGGGAATCCCTCCGGACGGCCGATTCCACGGCCGTCCGGACGCTGGAAGAAAACTAGAGAAATGCCGCATCGCCTCCGGGGGGAAGGCGATGTGCACGCTCATCACCCGCTCAGGGCCTCGCCCCGGCCCTGGGTGGGTGCCCGCTTTCCCAACCCCCACGTGCACCCAGCGTCGTGTGCACGGATAAGACGCTCATCCGTACGGAATGCAAGATCGGGGTCTCAACTTCATGTCTGAAGTCGAGTTTCGGGTGCTGGGGCCGCTTCAGCTCAAGGTGAGCGGGCGCACAGTACCTCTGAGAGGTATGAAACATCAGATTGTGCTCGGATCGCTCCTGACCGCAGAGAGCCGACGCACATCCATCGGACGTCTCGTCGACTCGGTCTGGGGAACCACGCCGCCGAGCACCGCGGGTAAACAGATCCGCAATGCCGTATCCGACCTGCGCAATATCCTGGCCCCCAGCGGAGCCGTCATCACTCCCGTCGCCGACGGCTACCAGCTCGACATCGGCGAGGCCAGGCTCGACCTGCACGAGTTCCGCCGTCACCTGGCGCAGGCGCGCACCCATCTCGGCCACGGGCGGAAGCCGGACGCGATCGTGGAGTTCCGCGCCGCGCTGTCCCTGTGGACCGGTCCGATGCTCTCGGGGATCGAGAGCGCCACCCTGCAGGCCCAGGTCGCCGGCGTGAACGAGGGCCGGCTTTCGGTCGCCGAGGAGTGCATCGACCTGGAACTTGCCCAGGACCGGCACAAGAGCCTCGTCAGCGAGCTCGCGGCCTGGGTGGCCGAATATCCCCTGCGTGAGCGCATGGTCGCCCAGTACGTCCTCGCCCTGCACCGCTCCGGCGCCCGGGCGCGCGCCTTCACCGTGTACGAACAGGCCAGGCGCAACCTGGCGGAGTCGCTCGGTCTGAGCCCCGGCCCCGAACTGCTCGAAGTCCACCAGCTGATGCTGCGCGAGGACACCGACGCGGCGGCTCCCGCAGCCACACCCGCCGCCCGGACCGCGCCCTCCGCCCCGGCCGTTCCCTTCCCCGGCGTGTCCGCCTCCGCCGAGCCCGCCGTTTCCACCGCCGATGCCGGTGCGCCCGCACCGGACAGCCTGCCGTTCGAGAGCGGGCACTTCGTCGGCCGGACCGCGGAGGTCGAGGTCCTCCTCGCCGAAGGCACGGCCCCCGGGGCGCGACGCGTGCTGTCCGTCGACGGCATGGGAGGCGTGGGCAAGACCACCCTCGCGGTGTACGTCGCCCATCGCGTGGCGGACCGGTATCCGGACGGCCGGATCTTCCTCGACCTGTGCGGCCACACCCGGCACGAGGATCCGCTCGGCCACCGGGCGGCACTGCGCCGGCTGCTCGTGCTCTCCGGCCTGCCGGAAGGCGAACTACCCGACTCGGTCGAGGCCCTGGTCCAGATGTGGCGCGGTCGCACCACCGGCCGGCGCATGCTGGTCGTCCTCGACAACGCTGTCGGCGCGGAGCAGATCAGACTGCTGCTTCCGGCCGGTGACGAGTGCCTGACCCTGGTCACCAGCAGGCGCCGCCTGACCATGACCGCACTGTCTCCCACCCGGGTGGTGTCCCTGGACCCCCTACCCCGCGAGGAGGGGTACGCCTTGTTCTGCCGGCTTCTGGGCAAGCGGCACCCCGCGCCCCGGCCCGATGAGGTCAGCGGCATTCTGGACCACTGCGGCGATCTGCCGCTGGCCGTCGCCGCAGCCGCGGCGCGCCTGCGGCGACGGCCTTCCTGGCAGCTGTGGCACTTGGCCCAGCGGCTCGCGGACCCGGCGTTGCGGCTAGCCGACCTGCAGACGGAGCACGGCGGGCTCGAGGCCTGCTTCGACGCCTCGTACCGGCATCTGAACGCGGGTCAGCAGCGGCTGCTGCGCCTCCTCGGCACGGCCGAAGGGGAACGTACGAACGTGGCGTCCACCTCGCTGTTGGCCGGACTGCCGCCCTTCGTCGCCGAGCAGATGCTCGAGAGCCTGGTCGACGAGCACCTCCTGTTCCAGCCGGAGCCGGGACAGTACCGCATGCACCCGCTGGTGAAGACGTACTGCGCGCAGCTCCCCGGGCAGGACGGCACGAGCGGGCCGCAGCCGGAACAACGCGGCGCCCTGAGCGCCGAGCCGCTGGCCGCCTGAGCTCGCTGCCCGTTCTCCCTCCTCCGACGTCCTCCACTGCGCCCTCACGGAGCTCTGCCATGACCGGAAACACTCTCGCGGACTTCTTCCTCACGTTCGCGCTCGTCCTGGGCGCCGCCAAGGTCTTCGTGACGCTCGCCCGCCGACTGGGGCAGCCCGCCGTGGTCGGCGAGATTTGCGCCGGGCTGCTGGCCAGCCCGATGATCCTCACCCAGGCGGGGGCCGACGCCGTTCTGCCCGCCGAGGTGAAGCCCCTGCTGGGAGCCCTGGCCAACGTGGGCCTCGCCACCTTCATGTTCATCATCGGCTACGAGATCGACGCAGGCTTCCTGCGGAGCCGCAAGAAGGCCACGATGGGTCTGGTCGCCGGATCCGTGGCCGTCCCTCTCGTCGCGGGCGCCGCCCTGGCCGTCCCCCTGGCCCGCACCTACGCTCCCGGCAGCCACACGGGCTTCGTCCTGTTCGTGGGGGTGGCCATGTCGGTCACCGCGTTCCCCGTGCTGGCCCGGATCCTCGCGGACCGCGGCCTGAACAGGCACCCGGTCGGCGGCCTCACCCTTGCGGCCGCCGCTGTCGGCGACCTGGTCGCCTGGGTCTGCCTGGCGGGAGTCGTCGCGTACGCGGGGGCCGCGGGTCAGTGGCGGATGATGCTGCTCCCGGTGTACCTCGGCGTCATGTTCGCCGTGATCCGGCCCCTTCTCGGCGCGTTCGTCGAGCGGGCCCGGGCACGGGAGGCGGGCGCCGGGCGGATCGTGCCCGCCCTGATCGTGGGCCTGATGCTGTCCTGCGCGGTCACGGAATGGCTCGGGATCCACTTCATCTTCGGCGCGTTCGCGTTCGGCGCGGTGATGCCCCGCAGCACACCGGGCGACCTGCGGATCCAGATCATGCGGCACATGGAACAGGTGGGGCACGTCTTGCTTCCGCTCTACTTCGTGGTGGCCGGCACCAAGGTCGACCTCTCCGCGTTCGGCCTGACCGCCCTGCTCACCCTGGCCGCCGTGATAGCCGTCGCCGTGGTCTCGAAGGCGGCCGGATCCTATGCCGGTGCCAGGCTCTCCGGGCTCCCGCACGCCACGGCCATGCCGGCCGCCGTACTCATGAACACCCGTGGACTCACAGAGATCGTCATCGTGGCCGTCGCCCTGGAGATGGGTCTCATCAACCAGGACTTCTATTCCATGATGGTCGTCATGGCCGTCGTGACGACCGCCATGACCGGGCCGCTGCTGAAGCTGACCCGCGTATTGCCCGAGGCCTCCCCGGTTCTCCCGCCGGACGATTCCGCCGCCGACTGTGCCGCCGTTCCGTCGGAAAAGGCCGTGAAGACGGGCTGAGAGCAACATGAGGGCGGCTTGAGTGCCGGTTGAGGGCAGCATGAGGATCACTCGGGGATGCATCGAGGACGCCTCGTCATACGTTTGCCGACATCAGGTCGAGGAATCCGAACTCGCCGCAGACTGCGCCGTTCTGCAGTTTCCAAGGGAGGCAAGAAATGATCGAGGTTGCACCGGAATCCCTCGCCGTATCGCGGCTGAGGACCCCTGTCGGCCCGCGTCGCGACGACCAGCTGTGGTGGAACACCCAGCGCGGATCGGCGATGCCCTTCCAGCGTTACGAGCGGCTCGGATCCCGTCTCCCGTACGACCTGGCAGACCGCACCTGGCCCGCGAAGTCCCTGGTGAAGGCGCCGCTGTGGGCCTCGGTCGACCTGCGCGACGGGAACCAGTCCCTCAGCAGCCCGATGGACATCGAGCGCAAGAGCCGCATGTTCGACCTCCTCGTCCGCATGGGATTCAAGGACATCGAGGTCGGATACCCGTCGGCCAGCGACGCGGACTTCCTGTTCCTGCGCACTCTGATCGAGCAGGACAAGATTCCCGACGACGTGACGATATCCGTCTTCACGCCGGCCCGGACCGAATTGATCGACCGGACCTTCGAGGCCATCGAAGGCGCGGACCGCGCCATGGTGCACCTCTGCAATGCGACCGCCTGCCTGTGGCGCGAGGTCGTTTTCGGAATGAGCGCGGACGAGGTGCAGCAGATGGCCCTCCGCTCGGCGGAACACATTGCGCGCCGAGCGGACGCGACCAAGGGCACACAGCTGCGGTTCGAGTACTCGCCGGAGACGTTCAACGTCACGGAGCCCGAATACGTGCTCCAGGTGTCGAACGCCATCACCTCGCTGTGGGACGCGAGCGCGGACCGTCCGGTGACGCTGAACCTGCCGACGACGGTGGAGACCGACTCGCCGAACGTGTTCGCCGACCAGGTCGAGTGGATGCACCGCAACCTCGACCGCCGCGACGCGGTCATCCTCTCGGTGCACCCCCACAACGACCGGGGAACCGCGGTCGCCTCCGCGGAACTGGCCGTCATGGCCGGCGCCGACCGCATCGAGGGGACCCTGTTCGGCAACGGCGAGCGCACCGGCAACGTCTGCCTGGCCACGCTGGCGCTCAACCTGTTCAGCCAGGGTGTCGACCCGCAGCTGGACTTCTCCGACATCGACGAGATCCGCAGCACCGTGGAGTTCGCCAACCAGCTGCAGGTTCCTCCCCGGTACCCGTACGGCGGCGACCTCGTGTACACGGCCTTCTCCGGCACCCATCAGGACGCCATCGCCAAGGGCCTGGCCGCAATCGAACGGCAGGCCGCCGAGGCGGGCACCTCCACCACCGAGGTGGCGTGGGACGTCCCCTACCTGCCCATCGACCCCAAGGACGTCGGCCGCACCTACGAGTCGGTGGTCCGGGTCAACAGCCAGTCGGGCAAGGGCGGGGTGGCCCACGTACTCAAGAGCGCCTACGGGCTGGACCTCCCCCGCGGGATGCGGGTGGAGCTGGCCCGCCAGGTGCAGCAGGTGGCCGACGGCGACGGCATCGAGCTCACCTCCCGGGAGCTGCGCGCCATCTTCGCCGACATGTATCTCGAATGCGAGCACCCGTCCCTGCTGCTGAAGGAGTTTCAGCTGACCGGTGACGGGAGCACCGCGACCGTCGAGGCCCTGGTCGTCGACGCCGACGGCCGGGAGGAGCGGCTGACCGGTTCCGGCGAGGACGCGGCCGCCGCCTACGCCGCGGCCCTGGCCGGTGGCGGACTGGCGGTGGAGATCGCCGACACCACGGGTCACGCCCTCACCGACAGCCTCGGCACCAGGTACGCCGCCTACGCGCAGATCAGCCTCGACGGCACGACCGGGTACGGGGCCGCGATCGCCGGCGACGAGGAGAGCGCCCGGCTCGGCGCCATCACCTCGGCCGTCAACCGCGCCCGCGCCTGACCGTCAACCTCCGCCCCGCATCCCGCATCCCGCATCCCGCATCCCGCACTCTGTGAGCTGAGAGATGGACCTCACCTTCATCGAAAGCAAGAAGGACCCCGGCCGAGACTGCTTCGTGTACACGGCGCACAGCGATTTCGACCTGCTGGGCATCGACAGCCTGCGCGGTCGCAGCGACCGGGACCTGTTCGGCTTCCCCCCGGCGGCGCCGGTCGGCGACACGTTCGCCCCGCACACCACCCACATGCTGGTGATGGTCGAGGGCGCTCTGGTCGCCGGCGCGGAACTCGTCGCCTACTCGCCGCTGGGGCTGCCGCTGACCGAGTGGCCCGAGCTGGCGGGCGTGCTGCGGCACAGCGGCCGGCTGGTGCAGTGCCGCCTTCCGGTGGTGCGCCCCGAGTTCGCCGACACGGTCCTGCCGGAGCTTCCCTTCGGCGTCCTCGGAGGCCTGTTCAAGGGCTGTCTGCAGTGGGCGGTGTCGCACGAAGTGAGCGATGTCGTGGTGGAGGTCGCCGACCGGCGGGCCGTGGACAAGCTCACCCAGCTCGGCTTCGCGCCGGCGGAAGGCTCGGGAGCGGGAGGCGCACCCACGGTGTACCGGCTGAACGTCAGCAGCCTCGTGGCCCGCGGCTTCCGTGCCAGCCACCCCTTCTACCGGTACCTGCTCGAGTACGACGAGAGCGTGCTGATCGGCAGGTCGGCCCTCGCCGTCGCCTGAAGGCGCCGGCCCTCCCGCTTCGCCGCACCCCCTCATTCCCCGCATTCCCGCAGTCCAGGACCCTGGACAGGAACGGACCCCGTATGTCCCTCATAGGCAGGCGCCTGGCGCTTCCACACGACCTGCTCGTGCACCGGGTCTTCGAGACCCACGCCCGGCAGCACCCCGACCGGCCCGCGCTGACGTGCGGCGCCGAAGAGCTGAGCTTCGCCGAGCTGAACGCACGGGCCAACCGGTTCGCCCACCACCTCATCGCCCTCGGCGCGGGCCGGGGCTCCGTGATCGGCGTATGCCTGGACCGTACGCCCGAGCTCATGGTCGCGATCCTCGGGACCATGAAGGCCGGCGCCGCCTACGTACCGCTGGACCCGACGTACCCCGCCGAGCGGCTCCGGCTCATGGTTTCCCAAGTCGACGAGATCAAGCTCAACGTGGTCTCGGCCGACACGCGCGCCCTGGTCGCCGGGGCGCCGGGAGACCTCGTCGTCATCGACGAGCTCGGTGGGCAGCTCGACGCCCTGCCCACCACGGATCCGGTCGTCGACCTCTCCAACGACGACCTGTGCTACGTCGTGTTCACCTCCGGCTCCACCGGAACGCCCAAGGCCACCGCCGTGCGCCACGAGGGCTGGTACAACCTCCTCGAGTGGCTGCGGGTCGAGTACGGTCTGGGCAGCGGCTCGAGCGGGCTCACCGTCAGCTCCTTCGGCTTCGACATCAGCCAGCGCGGACTGATGGCGCCGCTGTTCTGCGGTGCCACCCTCCACCTGCTGCCCAGCCGCGTCTTCGACCCGGGCATGGCCTACCGCCTGATCGAGACCCACGGCGTGCGGCAGCTGCACTGCGCGCCGAGCACCTTGTATGTGCTCATCGAGCACGAACAGGCCCTGGGGACCGACGCGCTGACCCGGGTGGGCCACGTCTTCATCGGCGGGGAGCCGCTCACCGTCTCCCGGGTCGAGGACTGGGCCGGCCGGGAAGGCAACTCCTGCGTCCTGCTACACCAGTACGGGGTGGCCGAATGCACGGACGTGGCGACCTCCCACGTGCTCGCGGACTACGCCCGCTACCGGGGCACCGCGACGCCGGTGGGAGAGCCCGTGTACAACACCGAGATCCACCTCCTCGACGACGAGTCGAACGAGGTCCCGGACGGCGAGACCGGAGAGATCTGCATCTCGGGCCTCAGCGTCAGCGCCGGTTACCTCAACGCCTCGCCGGCCGACACCCGGCGGTTCACCGACCGGCACACGGCCGACGGCACCGTCAGGACCTACCGGACCGGTGACCGCGGCTACGTCACCCCGGACGGGGAACTGGTGGTGGTCGGCCGCGTCGATGCCCAGGTCAAGATCCGCGGCATGCGGATGGACCTGGGGGACGTGGAGCACGGGGTCCGGTCCCACCCGCTCGTCGACGACACCGTGGTCCTGGCGGTTGCGGACGACTCGGGCGAGCTGCGTCTGGTGGGCTTCGTACTGCCCGCGGCCGACGGCCTCGACACCCGGGCGCTCTACCGCGACCTGCTCGCCACCCTGCCCCGGAACATGGTGCCGCAGGAGTTCACGGTCCTCGACGCCTTCCCGCTGAACCCGAACGGCAAGACCGACCGGCGGGCCCTGGCAGCCCGGGCCGCCGGCTGACGCAGACCGTCAACGGCCCCACCTGCCCGCTCGCCCACGTCCCCGGCGAGCGCTTCCAGAAACCTTCATTTCCGCACGCGTGGCTCTCGAGCAAAGGAACAGCATCCGCATGACCATCGACCAGCAGCGCCCGACCCCGGCCGCCCAGATCTCCGGCAACGCGATCGTCCCCGAGGACATCAAGGCGAACATCGAGCAGTTCAGCCTCGACGGCTTCACCGGCCCGATCAAGCTGTACGAGCCGGAGGAGGCCGCTGCCCTGATCCGCGAGATCCGGATCAACAACCAGGACGCCTCGCGCGCCCTGTACAAGAACAGCGTCAACTACGACCGGCACTTCGACATCCCGGAGCTCAGCCGGCACATCACCCACCCGACGATCGTCAAGTACCTGACGGCCATCCTCGGCCCGGACGTACTGAACTGGCGCACCGAGTGGTTCCCCAAGTTCCCGGGCGCCAAGGCGACCGAGTGGCACCAGGTGCGCGACTACAGCTACGCCAACGGCAAGCCGCAGCTCCTGCCGACCGAGTCGGACTGGAACGCCTACATCGACATCACCGTCTGGACGACCTTCACGCCGGCCACCAAGGACAGGGCCTGCATGAAGTTCGTGCGCGGTTCGCAGCGCGACTGGATCTTCGACGAGCACAAGGCCACCCAGGCCGGCCGCAGCGCGGACTACGACGTCGCCCACTCCAACACCGGCTTCTTCGGCTACGACTTCGCCGACTTCAAGATCGACCCGAAGTGGGAGCCGCGCCCCGAGGACGTCGTCGAGCTGGAGATGCAGCCGGGCGAGGCCGTCATCTTCACGGCGTCGTGCGTGCACGGCTCCACCCCGAACAACACCGAGCGCGAGACCCGCTTCGCGATCGCCAGCCGGTACGTCCCCACGCACGTGCGCGTCTACCCGGAGCAGGACTCCTTCAGCGCCCACGGTGCGACGTTCGACCTGTCCGAGTACGGCAGCGTCGTCGTGGCCGGTGAGAACCGCTACGAGCACAACCGGATCCGTACCGAGAACAACCACGGCACCCCGTTCGGCTGGACCGCGAGCTGACCCCCTTCTCCTTCCCCCTTCACCGAAAAGGACCACAGAACGTGATTGCAACGAAGATCCACGCCATTTGGAGCCGTGAGCTCAAGCTCGAGCAGTTCGCCGACACGGACGACTTCTTCGACCTCGGCGGGCACTCACTGATCATGACCCGGATCCAGCGCGAGATCCTCTCCGAGCTCGGCATCGAGGTTTCGATGGACCAGCTCTTCCGCAAGTCCACGGTCGCGGCGATCTCCGAGCACATCGAGACGGCCCTCGCGGCCGCCTGATCCAGGGTCCGCTGCCGCCAGACGTTGCTGCGACGCCGGGGACAGGGCTCCACACCCTGTCCCCGGCGTCGCAGCGGTTCCTCTCCCACCACTACAGGAAGATCCCCCAGTGCAGCTATCGAGTCGGGGCCGGCAGATGTCCCGCCTGTCGGGCATCCGCAGCATCATGGAGGACATCGCCGCGGCCGACCGGGACGCGGGCGACGGCGAATGGCTCAACCTCAGCCCGGGCAACCCCTCGCACATCCCCGAGGTCGTCGCGGCCTGGCGCCGCCTCACCCAGGAGGCCCTGGACGACCGGTTCGTCGAGTCCAGCACCCGGTACGGGCCCTCGCGCGGCACCGCCACCCTCGTCGAAGCGATCGTCGACTACTTCAACCTCACCTACGGCTGGTCGATCGGGCCGGAGAACGTGGTCGTGGGGCCCGGCAGCCAAATGCTGTCGTTCATCGCGACCAGCCTGTACACCGGCCCCGACGCGGACGGCGTGCTGCAGCCGCTGGTGCTGCCCCGCCTGCCCGACTACACCGGCTACCAGGGACTCAGCCCGGACCCCGGCAACACGGTCGGCATCGAGCCGTTGATCGTGCCCGAGGGATCCCACTCGTTCCACTACAGCCTGGACACCGAGGCCCTGGCCCGGCAGACCCGCATGGGCATGATGCTGCTGTCCAACCCGGCGAACCCGACCGGCAGCAGCATCGAGGCGTCCGAACTGAAGACGCTGATCGCCACCGCCGAGGAACGCGACGTACCTCTGGTGCTCGACCACGCTTACGGGGAGCCCTTCCCCCAGGTGGTCCGGACCAGGCTCGCCCCCGTGCTGCATTCGCACGTCATCAACCTCTTCACGCTGTCCAAGGCGGGGCTGCCCGGCGAGCGGATCGCCTTCGCGATCGGCCCGGCCGACCTGATCGACCCGATGGTGTCGTTCATCGCCAACACGACACTGCACGCGCCGCAACTGCTCCAGGCCGTCGTCGAACGCTCACTGACGACCCGGGAGATCGACGTGATCTCCGAGCGCCACATCAAGCCCTACTACCAGGCCAAGCGGGCGATGGCCGAGGCCCTGCTCGCCGAATCCCTCCCGGACGACCTGAACTGGCGGCTGCACTCCAGTGACGGGGGGATGTTCTGCTGGCTGTGGATCGACCACGACTGGTTCGACGACCTGACGCTGTACGAGTTCCTCAAGCGCAAGCAGATGTTCATCGTCCCCGGCCGGCACTTCTTCGTCGAGCCGCTGGACACACCGTTCCTCGGCACGCACGGCAAGCGCTGCATCCGACTGAGCCTGAGTCCGGACGAATGGGCCGTCGCCGACGGCATCGTCCGGCTGGGTGAGGCGCTCGAAGAGCTGCGCGCGAGCGCGGGAACCGGAGAGTGACGACCATGGGCAAGTGGCTGCGCCGCCGCGAGGCGCAGGAGACGGCGGTCAGCCGCCTCGTCTGCCTGCCGCACGCGGGCGGCACCGCCGCGTCGTTCGCCGGCTGGGCCGGTCGGCTGCCGGCCGGGGTGGAGCTGATCGCCGTGCAGTACCCGGGCCGGCAGGACAGGCTGGGCGAGGAGCCGATCGGGGACATGGCCACGATGGCCGAGCAGGTGGCGCAGGCGCTGCGGCCCCTGCTGGACCTCCCGATGTTCTTCTTCGGGCACAGCATGGGCACCGGCCTGGCCTACGAGGTCGCCGGCATCCTCGAGCGCGAGGACGACTTCGTGGCGGAACACATCTTCGTGTCCGCGAGGCCGGCGCCCCACCTGATCGACGGGGAGTACCGGCACCGGTTGAGTGACGAGGACCTCGTCGCTGCGATGCGCCGGCTCGGCGGTCCGGACGCGGCGGTGCTCGACCATCCGGAGCTGCTGCCGCTGATCCTCCCGCCCCTGCGGGCGGATCTGGCGCTGCTGGACCGGTATCGGCCCGAGCGGCTGACCCCGCTGCGGGCACCGCTGACCGTGTTCGGCGGCGAGAGCGACGACACGTGCCCGGTCTCCCAGCTGTCCGCCTGGAGCGCGGCCACCACCGCCGACGTGCGGGTGCGGACGTTTCCCGGCGGCCACCACTACCTGCGCGAGTGCGAGGACGACGTGCTCGGAGCGGTCTGCGCGGAGATTCTGGCAGCGCGCCGGGGCCGACAGCCGCTTGATGCATGAACCGTGCGAAATGGCGCCGGGCCCTCGGGAAGATCCCGAGGGCCCGGCGCCATTTCGCATGTGTTCGGGCCGGCGTCGCGCTCAGCCGACGTGGTGTCCGGTGGTTGCGTCGACGTGGTCGGGAATGTCCTCGTGGGTGTCCCCGACCGTCAGCGTGCCCGTGGGTTCGACCATGATGATGTGCGATTCGTCATCGGACTCCGGCTTGTGCTCGATGCCCCGCGGCACGACGTAGGTGTCTCCCTGGTGGAGGGTCACGAAGCGCTCCACCCCGTCTTCCCGCAGGTGGAGGACGAGCCGTCCGGCCGCGACGATGAAGAGCTCGTCGGTGTCCTGGTGGGAGTGCCACAGGTATTCACCGTGGAATTTCGCCACCCGCACGTCGTAGCCGTTGAACTGGGCGACGATGCGAGGACTCCACAGCTCGCTGAAGGAATCGAGAGTCTTCTGGATGTTCACCGGTCCGGTCATCATGTGTTCGTGCTCCTTGAATGCCGCGGTTTCGGACAGGCGTGTGCCGCCCTGGTCGGAGCGACCGGGGCGGCACACGGGGATGGTGGGAGATACGCAACGCGGGCCGGCTAGACGGCGGCCCGCACGGCGAGCGCGTCGCCGATCTCTTCCGTGGTGCGGAAGGTTCCGTCGCGTTCGGCGAGGTCGGCGGTGACGGCGTCTTCGATGCGGGCGGCCTGGGTCTCGTGGCCGAGGTGGCGCAGCAGGAGGGCGACGGAGAGGATCGTGGCGGTCGGGTCGGCCTTGCCGGTGCCGGCGATGTCCGGGGCCGAGCCGTGGACGGGCTCGAACATGGACGGGTAGGTGCCGGTCGGGTTGATGTTCCCGGAGGCGGCGAGGCCGATTCCGCCGGTCACGGCGGCGGCCAGGTCGGTGAGGATGTCGCCGAAGAGGTTGTCCGTGACGATGACGTCGAAGCGCTCGGGCTGGGTGACGAAGAAGATCGTCGCGGCGTCGACGTGCAGGTAGTCGGTGGTGACCTCGGGGTATTCCTGGCCGACCTTGTCGAAGATGTTCTTCCACATGTGGCCCGCGTACACGAGGACGTTGTTCTTGTGGACCAGCGTCAGCTTCTTGCGGGGGCGGGCGTTCGCCCGCTCGTACGCGTCGCGTACGACGCGCTCGACGCCGTAGGCGGTGTTGATGCTGACCTCGGTGGCCACCTCGGCGGGGGTGCCGGTGCGCAGGCTGCCGCCGTTGCCGGTGTATGGGCCCTCGGTGCCCTCGCGGACCACGACGAAGTCGATCTCCGGGCGGCCGGCGAGCGGGGTGGCCGTGTTCGGGAAGAGCTTCGAGGGGCGCAGGTTGATGAAGTGGTCGAACGCGAAGCGGAGCTTGAGCAGCAGGCCGCGCTCCAGGACGCCCGAGGGGACCGACGGGTCGCCGATGGCGCCGAGCAGGATCGCGTCGTGGTGCTTGAGCGCCTCGAGCTCGTCGTCCGGGAGGGTCTCACCGGTGCGGTGCCAGCGCGTGGCGCCGAGGTCGTACTGCTTGGTCTCCAGCTTCACATCCTGGGGCAGGACCGCGGTAAGGACCTTGAGGCCCTGAGCCACGACTTCCTGGCCGATGCCATCACCGGGGATCACCGCGAGGTTGATGACGCGGGGTTCCGGACGGGTCGTGCGTGGCTTGAAGCTGGGTCGGGTGGTTTCGTAGGTGGCGATGTCCGCTTCGTTCTGAAGGGTGAGCGAGATGTCGTCCAGGCCTTCGAGGAGGCGCCAGCGGGCGTTGTCGTCGAGTTCGAACTCGGCCTCGATTCCCGCCGCGCGGACCTGGCGGGCGACGAGGTCGACCGTCACCTCGGCGGTCGGGTCGGCCTCGGTCAGCTCCCACAGCCGGTCGACGGTTTCCTGGGGCAGGACCACGGTGAGCAGGCCGTTCTTCAGCGAGTTGCCGCGGAAGATGTCGGCGAAGCGGGGGGAGATGACGGTCTTGAAGCCGAAGTTCTGCAGGGCCCAGACGGCGTGTTCGCGTGAGGAGCCGGTGCCGAAGTCGGGGCCGGCGATCAGCACGGTCGCGCCCTGGCGCTCGGGGCGGTTCGTGATGAACTCGGGGTCCTTGCGCCAGGCCTCGAAGAGGCCGTCCTCGAATCCGTCACGGGTGATCTTCTTCAGCCAGTGGGCCGGGATGATCTGGTCGGTGTCGACGTTGGAGCGGCGCAGCGGGACGGCCCGGCCGGTGTGGGTGGTGAAGGCTTCCATGGTTCAGACTCCGGCGGTCGCGGTGGCGTCGGACAGGTCGGCGGGCGAGGCCAGATGGCCCAGCACCGCGGTGGCGGCGGCCACCTGCGGGGAGACCAGGTGGGTCCGCCCGCCCTTGCCCTGGCGGCCTTCGAAGTTGCGGTTGGAGGTGGATGCGGAGCGCTCGCCGGGGGCCAGTTGGTCGGGGTTCATGCCCAGGCACATCGAGCAGCCCGCGTGCCGCCATTCGGCGCCGGCCTCGGTGAAGACCTTGTCCAGGCCCTCCTCCATGGCTTGGAGGGCGACGCGGACGGAGCCGGGGACGACCAGCATCCGTACGCCGTCGGCGACTTTGCGGCCCTCGACGATGGAGGCGACGGCGCGCAGGTCCTCGATGCGGCCGTTGGTGCAGGAGCCGACGAAGACGGTGTCGACCTTGATCTCGCGCAGCGGCTGCCCGGCCGTCAACCCCATGTACTCCAGGGCCTTTTCGGCGGCGTGGCGCTCGGATGCGTCCTCGTACGAAGCAGGATCGGGGACGTTCGCGGACAGGGGCGCGCCCTGGCCCGGGTTCGTGCCCCAGGTGACGAACGGCGACAGCGTGGCGCCGTCGATGACGACCTCGGCGTCGAAGACCGCGTCCTCATCGGTGCGCAGGGTCTGCCAGTAGCCGACCGCCGCGTCCCAGTCCGCACCCGTCGGGGCGTGGTCGCGGCCCTTGAGGTAGTCGAAGGTGGTCTGGTCGGGGGCGATCATGCCCGCGCGGGCGCCGGCCTCGATCGACATGTTGCAGATGGTCATGCGGGCTTCCATCGAGAGTTTCTCGATGGCCGCACCGCGGTATTCCAGGATGTAGCCCTGGCCGCCGCCCGTGCCGATCTTCGCGATGATCGCCAGGATCAGGTCCTTGGCGGTGACGCCGTCGGCGAGCTCGCCGGTGACGGTGATCGCCATCGTCTTGGGGCGGGCCAGCGGCAGGGTCTGGGTGGCCAGCACGTGCTCGACCTGGCTGGTGCCGATACCGAAGGCCAGCGCACCGAAAGCACCGTGGGTGGAGGTGTGGGAGTCACCGCAGACCACGGTGGTGCCCGGCTGGGTCAGGCCCAGCTGCGGTCCCACCACGTGGACGACGCCCTGCTCGACATCGCCCAGGGAATGCAGGCGCACGCCGGACTCCGCGCAGTTCCTGCGCAGCGTCTCCAGCTGGGCCCGGGAGACCGGGTCCGCGATCGGCTTGTCGATGTCGAGGGTGGGGGTGTTGTGGTCCTCGGTGGCGATGGTGAGATCGAGCCGCCGGACCTTGCGGCCGGCCTGCCGCAGGCCCTCGAAGGCCTGGGGGCTGGTCACCTCGTGCAGCAGGTGCAGATCGATGAAGAGGAGGTCGGGCTCGCCCTCGGCGCGCCGGACGACATGGTCGTCCCAGACCTTCTCCGCGAGTGTCCTACCCATGATGACGTTCCCCCTGGCTGCTGATCGTTCCTGTCACCTTGCTGACGCTAGGTGAACCCCTCCCCGAGCCGTCCTTGATCGGTCCTCAACCGCCGCGACGGCGACGGCGACGGCGACCGCCGCCGCGTAGCCGTCGGGAACGGACACGTCCCGGACGGTCCAGTCCTGCGGATGCGCCCCGGGGGTGGGGCCCGTGCCCAGGTAGTCGAGGGTGGTACTGCGCGACAGGCCCGCGCCGGTCCCCTTCAGGTACGCCTCCTTCCGGGTCCACGCACGGGTCACCGCGGCGGGCCGCAGATCCGCAGGGAGGGCGGCCAGCTCCGCCGCCTCGTACGGGTGCAGGACCTCGGACACCGAGTCGGCGGTCTCCGCTGCCGGGACGCGTTCGATGTCGACGCCCACGGGCTCGGTGGCGATCGCGATCAGGGCGAAGTCGCCGCTGTGGGACAGGGAGAACCGGACGTCGCCACCGCCCGCAACCTCGGGGCGGCCGTGCGGCCCGCCGCAGCCCGCGCAGGGCCGGCGGGTGAACCGTACGGCCTGCGGCGCCAGCCCCAGGCGCGCACCCAGCAGCCGGCGCAGCGCCACGTGCCCGGCCGCGTAGGTCCACCGGTCCGCCGCGTGGCGCAACGCAGCCAGCCGCTCGAGCTGACCCCCGTCCAACAGGCCGGGAGCCAGGCGCAACGCCCGGCCCCCGGCCCGCCGACCATCGACGAGCCACACGGAAAGGGGCACCGGCGGAGACGCCGGCAACAGGGTCGTTCGGATCATGCGCCGAAGCCAAACCCCTACCGTCCCCAAACCGTCCTCACGCGCACCTTCCGGGTGCGCCCGGGCGGGCTCCGCAGGGACGCGGGGGACCGGCGCCGGCGTTACGCCTTGCAGTCGTACTGCTTGGCGAGATTGTCGACCGCCTCCAGGACCACGGAGCGGGAGGCCGCGACGAGAGCCGTGTCGTCCCAGTTCTCCGCCACGACGACACCGGGTGCGACCTTCAGCGTGACGGTGACGTACTCGGCGCTCGCCTTCATCTCCTTCGGGCACCCGGCAGGGAGCTGGACCTCGCTCTGCCGGGGGCTCACCCACCCCGAACGGCCGCCGGAAAGCCGAGTGGCACCCTGTACGGGATCGTTCAGAGTATCGGTGGGCCGGGCGTCGACGGTGTACTGCGGCCGGTCCGCAGCGCCCCCCTCCGCGCCACGGTTGACGAAGCAGATGGTGGAGAAGACGGGGTCCGCCCCGGACTTTCCGCTCTCGTGCTCGTCAACGGTGAGCCGGCCACCCTTGCCGTCGTACAGCAGACCCGCCGTCGTTTCGGTGAGCATGCCGAGGCAGAGGTTCTGCGCACGCAGTTCCTTCAGGGGGCTGGGCCACAGCTGGACAGCGGCGAGCACCGCCGCCGCAACCACGAGCACGGCCGGCAGCACCAGGTACTTCTTGTTCATGAGCAGCCTGAGATGCGAGCGAG
The DNA here is from genome assembly GCF_035984415.1 of Streptomyces sp. NBC_01296. NCBI lineage: Bacteria > Bacillati > Actinomycetota > Actinomycetes > Kitasatosporales > Streptomycetaceae > Streptomyces > Streptomyces sp. NBC_01296. Next base: position 363,677 of record NZ_CP130721.1, read on the forward strand.
GTTGACAGCGGTTTCGCGCACCACCGCGGCAGCGTTGCGGATTGCCGTGTCCCGGTCCACGATGCCTTTTTTCTCCGCCTGTGAGGGAGCGCTGAGCGTCACGGTGGTGTAGGGCGCCGTCGATCCCATGCGTTGGGCGCAGCCCGCCGGCAGCTGGGCCTCGGCCTTGTCGGGGAGCGTTCTCGCCGTTTGCGTAACGTTGGCGTCCCTCTGCGCCTGCCCCAGGTCGTAGATGACGTCGCCGCGCACGCCGTCGAGGTGGCCGAGTACCGATGCCGACTGCTTGACCCACGCGCGCAGCTGGGGGTCTTGCCGGCGGTTCGAGTCCTCGGGGAAGCTGTTGAGGCCGTCGGCGATGACCACGCTCTGCGAGTGGTGGATGACGCCGAACGCCTTGGGGTCCTCGGCGACGCCGCGGATGACGCGGGTGAGGTCGCCCCGATCGATGTCGAGGTCGTTGAACGTGGTGTGCCCGTCTATGTTCTTGCCGAGGATCTGGTGCACGTCCGAGGCGAAGTCGAGGTGGTTGGAGATGTGCGCGCATGCCTGCAGGAGGGTCTTCACCCGCGTCTCCCAGGTCTTGTTCACCTCCGACAGCGCGGCACCGGCGTCGAAGCCGTCACCCTTCAGGCTGCTCCCGGCACTCTCACTCGCCGCGTTCGCGTGCTTCCCCGCGGGTTCCAGGCCGTCGAAGAGGCCGTGGGCGGCGTGGCCTATCTCGCCGAGATCGTCGTCCTCGACCACGTAGTCGGCCGACCCGCTCGGCGGCGTCGAACCGCCTGTGCTGTCAGCCTGGTCTAACTTCATGGTGACGGCCGCCTTGTCAGCGACCCACTCTTCTTCGAACGACATCGTCGACACCCCCGTGTTGTGGCCGCAAAGCTGCCCCGCCCGCCACGCTAACCGCCAGGAGAAAGCCCGACCACAGGTGATCGATCATCTGTACGGCTTCATTACGTTCGGCAAGCTCGAGCGCGGCCAACTGCGCGAGCTTGCCCCTGGGATGGGACGGGACGGGAGGCCCGCTCCGCCGTGGAGGGGCTCGCGGTCGCCCTGAACGTGGTGGCGTCCGCCGGGATGAAGACCTGTACCAGGACTCCATGCTTCCTCACAGCACGGGGTGAACCGCTCGGGCCGCTGTCCATGTCCAGTGGGAAGGTGCTGCGGATGGTTCTGCGACCGCTGCTAGCCTGCCGTCCATGATCAAAGGCGGCCTGGCAGGCCGAATAGGCCGCATGGCGGGGGACAGCCGACCGGAGCGCGTGCTGATCGCTGCCAGTTTCGTCAACCGGGTCGGCAACGGCCTGTTCAACGCGGCGTCGGCGCTGTACTTCACCTTGGTCGTGGGCCTGCCCGCGGTTCAGGTCGGCGCCGCGCTCACCATCGCCGGAGTGATCGGCTTGTGCGCGGGGATACCCGGAGGACATCTCGCCGACCGGCGCGGGGCGCGCACGATCATGATGCTGGCCCTCGCGGTCCAGGCGATGTCGATGGCGGCCCTCGTCCTCGTCGAGAGCTGGGCCGCGCTCACGATCATCGCGACGGTCGACCAGATCGCCGCGGCGGCCGGCGGGGCGGCCTGGGGCGCTCTGGTGGCCCGGGTCGGGGCCGATCGCCCGGCGCTGTTCCGGGCGAAGTTGCGCACCTTCGTCAACCTGGGCGTCATTCTCGGAACGGTGGGTGCCGGGCTGGCGCTGGCCGCGGACACCCGCGGCGCTTACGTCACGCTGATCATCGGCAACGCGGCGAGCTTCGCCCTGTGTGCGGTGCTTCTGCTCCTGCTGCCCCGCTATCCGGTGCTGGCAGCACCGCCGCAGCTGCGTCGCTGGCTCGCTTTCACGGACCGCCCGTTCCTGACGTTCGCCGCCCTCTACGGGGCCATGGGACTGCAATACCCGGTGGTTTCCCTGCTCCTGCCGATCTGGATCTCGGAGCACACCGAAGCGCCGCGTTGGACGGTGGCCGCTCTGTTCGCCGTCAATGCCGCCTTCTGCGTACTGATGCAGACCAGGATCGGCTCCCGTATCGAAACCCCGTACGACGGCGGCAGGGCGTTTCGCACCGCGGGACTGCTCTTCCTCGTCAGCTGCCCGATGATGGCGCTGGCGGCGTACACCCCGGTCTGGGCGGCGGCGGGGCTGGTCCTGGCAGCGATTTTCGTCCATAGCCTGGGAGAGGTCTGGGAGTCCTCGGCGGGCTTCGCCCTGGGCTTCGGTCTTGCCCCCGAACACGCCCAGGGTCAGTACCAAGGTCTCCTCGGCCTCGGTTTCAGCGCGGGCCAGGCTCTTGCGCCCGCGATCCTCACCACGGTGGTGCTGGGCCTTGGCACGGCGGGCTGGCTGGTGCTGGCGTTGTTCTTCGCGGCGCTGGGTGCTGCCGGCCCCTCTCTTGCCCGTTGGGGCATGCGCACCCGGCCGCAGCCTGACGTTGCTGCAGAGGTGACGGGATGACCGGGGAGCAGTGCATCACGCTTCCGGTGGAGCAGTGACATGGCATGGGTGGCCTGGCCGCCCGTACGGCGAGATGTGGGCCGGGCCCGCGGGTCCACCGCATTGAGTTGTCGCCGCACGGGCCCACCCCAGCCTCCTACCAGAGCCAGCGCAGTTCGGGCTGATAGGGGAAACACGCCTGCAGGGTGAGGCGGGGGGCGAGTTCTGCCAGGTCGTCCTGGTGGAGGCACCGCTCGCCCGACCCGATCCTGCCGTCGGCGTCGCGCCACCAGGTTTGGCCGCTCGACCCGTTGCAGGACGCCACGCCCAGAGCGGCGGTCAGGCAGCCGTCGGACCCGGCGGCCTTGAGGGCGCCATCGACGAAGGCCCACTGCTGGGCGGGGCTGCCGTCACAGTCCTCCGTCGTCACCGCGCCCGCGGGCCGCCCGACGCCGAGAGTCAGACACCGCTCGACGGCGACCCGCTCTGCGGTACGGCCGATGACCGACATGACCTCCCCGGGGGTGGGCCGCCGGTGCATCCTGCTGTGCTCCCTTTCCATCCACTGCCGATAGCTCCGGCTCAGTGTGATCCGGGGCGGGCAGGGCAGCGTGATGCATCCTGCGTACGCGGCGTAGGTCTTGTATACGGCTTTCTTGTCGCGCTGCTGCCGCGGTGTGAGGTTCGGCGGCAGCAGCGGCAGACCGTAGCCGACGTACGGCGTGACGGCAGGACGGGCGGGGGACAGGAAGGCAGCCCTCCGAAACAGCCGTCCGGTGATCTCGTGATCGCTGTGATCGGCCGGATCCACCGGGCCGACCCCGAACGTGGCGCTGTCGTAGTCCAGCGTCAGAACGTGTTCCGCCTTGCGCAGGGTGAGTACCCCGGACAGGACAGAGGTCAGTTCGGCCTCCGTGTAGGGCCTGGTCCCGTCCACCGGTCTCATGGCGGGTGACTGCCCCCGGAACAGCTTCAGCAGGCTCTGCCGCGCGTACCGCGGACTGCCGACCCCCCTCGGGAACCCGTCGGGAAGTCGCAGGAAGACCAGCCGTACGTCGGGGCGGCCGGCCAGGACGTAGGACACCAGGTCGCGCCCGCGCACCGTGAGATCTGCCCGGAACCAGTGGTTCGCGGCGCCTGCCATACGCGCGTAAGCCGCCCGCAGACCCCGCTCCCGACGGCGTACGTAGGAGTCGCCGCCGGCGAACGGGCGCCCGGCGTCCCCAGCCGTCAGATAGACGGTGCCGACAAAACACCGGGCGCGTATGAGCCGTTGAACCTCGGGGCTGATGAAGAGGAGGTCGTCGTCCTGGTGCGCCACGCCCGCCAGCGTGGGCCGACACCCCGTGTCCGGCTCCACGCCCCGGCGGACCCCGGCGCTTCCCACGCCGTGCGCATGGCCGATCCCGACCGGCAGGGTCGAAGTGATCGCCGCGCCGAGGGCCAGCCCCAGAGCGACCAGACGCACCCGCGAGCGATACCGCTGGACTCCTCGCGGCGGCGAGCAGGGGGAGCGCCCCGACCCCGCGCATCTGCTGCCGTCGAGCGGCTCAGACCTCACCTCGGATCCCTTCGGCTGACGCGTGGCACGCCGTACCGCGAGCGGCACGGCGCGCGCTGTCGGGCCGCCTGCGCCCGATTCTACGAATGAGCGTCCGATGGCTGCGACACGATTGGGCCGACCGGTGGACGAGCCGGAACACGGCCCATCCCCTCCCGCGGCAGCGGCATTCTCCGAGTAAGAGCGACGTGTGACAGTGACCCCGCGATCCGCCGTCACCCTGACGGCAGCTGTCAGTCCTCCGCACCATCCTCGTCGTCGAGCCCGGTCACGACCGGGTCGCGCAGCGGACGCAACCCGCTGCCGGCCGGGACCGAAGCACGGATGCTGTAGCGGCCCAGTACGTCGAGATTCATGTGCTTGAGCGGGGAGAGCCGGGGGGACGTCCTCGTCGAGTACGTCGTGCTCGCGCTGGTTGTCAGGCAGGGCCTGTAACTGGGCGACGGCGGCGTCCAGGCAGCGGGTCGGCCGGCTTGTGGCGGGACTCCTGGACGGTGAGCAGCCGGTTCATCCGCCGCCGGTAGGTGTCGTCGACCGGGTCGACTACTCGGAGCAGGTGCAGGGTCTTCACGCGCTCTTGCCCATGACTGACACAGGCGGCGGCAAGTGGTACATCCCTCTCGACCCTGAGCACGCGTTCCCGTTGGTTCGCGCACCTGGGTCTGCCCAGCCCCGACACCGTGCCGCACCCGCGCACCGGCAGCGTCTGGCCGTCGTGCATCGGGGACGAGCGCAGGTCCGTACTCCAGAGGGAGGGTCAGGGCGAGGGTGGCGGCGCCGCAGCAGGTTGATGATCACGGACCTGGATGTAGCGGTCGGGCTGGTGGTTGCACCCAGCCGGGAAGTGCTTCGTAGCTGCAGCAGTTCATGAGTCTTGAACTCCAGCTGCGGCCACGAAGCCTGACAGGGTTGCTCACGCTCACGCGTTCGGCCACCCGTACACCGTGACAGCGGTCCGCGGTTCGCCGTCCTGCAAGGCCTCGGCCGGCGCGTCACATCCGCGCGCGGCGCGCCGGGCGGGGGCTTTCGGAGGGGGATTCCAGGTCGCCTTCGACGAGTTGCTTCAGGACGCGCAGAAGGTCTTCGCGATCGGCGGCCGCAAGGGAGGCGAGGGCGTCGGCGTGGACCTTGTCGACGATGCGCTGGCTCTGGACGGCGACGGCGGCACCCTGCCCGGTGACCGCGATGATGCGGGCGCGGCGGTCCTTGCTGGACGGCCGCCGCTCGGCCAGCCCGGCCTTCTCGAGGGCATCGACGGTGACGACCATCGTCGTCTTGTCCATGTCGCCGATCTCGGCGAGCTGGATCTGGGTCCGCTCCTCCTCCAGGGCATGCACGAGGACGCAGTGCATGCGGGCGGTGAGGCCGATCTCGGCGAGGGCGGCGGCCATGCGGGTCCGCAGGACGTGGCTGGTGTGGTCCAGGAGGAAGGAGAGGTCGGGCTCGGTCCGGGCGGGCGCCATCGCAGTCATGCCTCCAGTCTAGCAATTCGATCCGAAATAAATCGTCTGCAACGAAACTATCTGCTACGGTCTCACCAGTCGCCCTCGCTGACACCGACCGGAGAAGCCCATGCCTGCCGTCACGGATGCCCCCGTCCCCCTCGACACCACCTCCGACACCACCTCCGACACCACCTCCGACTCCTCCCCGGCGGCCGTTCACCGGCTGCGCTCCCGCTGGACAGCCCTCGCCGTGCTCTCCACCGGCATGCTGATGACCGTCCTCGACGGCAGCATCGTCACCGTTGCCATGCCCGCCATCCAGAACGACCTGGACTTCACCCCCGGCGGCCTCAGCTGGGTGGTCAACGCCTACCTGATCGCCTTCGGCAGCCTGCTGCTGCTCGCCGGTCGCCTGGGCGACCTGATCGGCCGCAAGCGCATGTTCCTGGCCGGGACCGCCGTCTTCACCGCCGCCTCGGTGCTCGCCGGCTTCGCCGCCTCCCCCGCGGTGCTCATCGCCGCCCGCTTCCTCCAGGGGCTCGGCAGTGCGATGGCCTCGGCCGTCAGTCTCGGCATTCTGATCACCCTGTTCACCGAGTCCCGCGAGCGTGCCAGGGCGATCGCCGTCTTCTCCTTCACCGGCGCGGCCGGAGCCTCCCTGGGCCAGGTGCTCGGCGGCATCCTCACGGACGCCCTCGACTGGCACTGGATCTTCTTCATCAACCTGCCCATCGGCCTCGCCGCGCTGCTGTTGGCCGCCCCCGCGCTCCCCGCCGACAGCACCCGGGGAGGTCCGGGCCTGCGCGACGGGGCCGATGTGCTCGGCGCCGCGCTCGTCACCGCCGGGCTCATGCTGGGCATCTACACCGTCGTCAAGGTCGAGCAGTACGGCTGGGTCTCCGCGCACACCCTCGGCGGCGGGGCGCTCACCCTGGCCCTGCTGGCCGCCTTCACCCTGCGCCAGGCCAAGACCCGGACCCCACTGATGCCGCTGCACATCTTCCGCTCGCGCACCGTGGTCGGCGCGAACCTCGTCCAGATGCTGATGGTGGCCGCGCTGTTCTCCTTCCAGATCCTGGTCGCCCTCTACCTCCAGAAGGTCCTGGGCTACGGGGCCGCCGCAACGGGCCTGGCCATGCTCCCGGCCGCCGCTGTCATCGGCGCAGTCTCCCTCGGGGTCTCGGCCCGGCTGAACGCCCGCTTCGGCGAGCGCGCCGTCCTGTTGGCCGGTCTCGCCCTGCTGATCCTGGCGCTCGGCCTGCTGACCCGACTGCCGGTCCACGCCGACTACGTCACCGACCTGCTGCCGGTGATGCTGCTGGCCGCCGGCTTCGGCCTCGCCCTGCCCGCCCTCACCACACTGGGCATGTCCGGCGCCGGCGAACAGGACGCGGGACTCGCCTCCGGCCTCTTCAACACGACCCAGCAGATCGGAATGGCCCTCGGAGTCGCGGTCCTCTCCACCCTGGCGGCCTCGCGCACCGAAAGCCTGGAATCCGCCGGCCACACCACGGCCGCATCACTGACCGGCGGTTACCACCTGGCCTTCGCAGTCGGCGCCGGCCTGCTCCTGACCGCCGCCACCCTCGCCGCAACCCTCCTGCGGAGCCCGCGCCGCTGACGGCCAGGAGTCAGCGATCGACCTGATTTGCGGTGCGGGACCTGAAGAGGCCCGCACCGACGTGGAGGCCCTGGAACGTTCGCGCGATCAGGGAGCTGTACCCCGACCGACCGGGAAGCCGCCGACGCACGAGGAGCCGCAGACGGTGGAGGAGCCCACCCGGGGCGGGCCCACGGGTCCCGCCCCGGGTTCTGGTGACCATCCTGCTGGCTCGGGGCACGGCCCCAGCCGGTCGGCTCGCGGTGTGGCCCGCCGCCGCAGCTCATAAGGGCGACTGGCCGGCTGCGGCAGCCCGCGTGGAGGCCGAACAGGCTTCTGGCTCCGGGCGGAGGATCAGAACTTCAGGCAGGTGATCTGGGAGGAGTAGCTCGGCCAGTACATGGCCGCCCGGGTCTGGGGGCCGTACACGCCGTCCACGGGGAGCCCAACCCGGGCCTGGAAGTCACGTACGGCCTGAGTCGTTTGAGGGCCGTACTGGCCGTCCTTACTGAGGCCGTTGGCTCCATTGCACCACTGGAGTGCGGTCTGCATCTTGAACACCCCCAGATTCAGAGGCCCCCAGACCCAGGCCCTGGCGCATGATGCAGTTCACCGAACCGTCCGAACTCACTGGAACCTCGATTCGGCCGCCGGCCACCGCAACCGTGTTGTACGAGGTACACGTCGGGGTCGCGGCACTCGCGGACGGGGCAAGACCGATGAGGGCGCCTATCGATGCAGCAGTCATGCTCAGAGCGGTGAGACGACGCTTCCCAGACTCTCCTGATACGGGGTGCAGAAGAGAATCCGGGAGACCCCCGTGATGTCCCGAACAGAAGTGGCCTTCAGGCCAGTTCATGATCATCTTACCGGCGCCCAGCGGCTCTTCCGGTACTCGTCCGCCTCCCGCTGAGGCGCCCAGATCTTCGCAGGGCCCCCGCCCCAGCGCATGCGGCGCGGTCGCGTCTGCGACCGGTCAGTGTGGGGCCTCGATGACCGTGGCGCCGCACGAGGTGGATTGAAGAACGCGGTGAGCGTCTTCTCGGCGGCTGCGTGACGGGACAGCTCCAGACCGCCAATGAGTGGTGATCACTTTGATGCCTACGGCCGCGACGGCGCTCGCCGTGCTTCCGCGGTCCCTGCCGACCCGCGCGGCGGCGCCTCCAGCCGCCCCGGACCACAGGCCCCCGACCGGTCCCGACGACACGGACACCGACACCGATGCCGGGCAGGAGCCGGTCATCGGCCTGACCGCCGTCCGGGCACGGGAGAAGTCCCGCACCGACGTTGAGGCCATGGACTTCACCGTCGAGTAGAACCTGGCCCTGAAGCGCAGGTACAGAGTCGGCTGCCTGGCCTCACCCAAGCCCGAGCCGCCGCGCACAAGACAGCGCGGGCCAACGATCTGGTGAGCGATTCCCGGCCGAGCATCCCTGCGGGCAGTGCGAAAATGAAGTGGCGTTGATGATGCCTTGTTGCTTGGATGCCGGCGTGACTTCTGCCGGTTTTGACGATCATCCCGAGCGGGCCTTGCTGGACCGGCTCGAGGAGTACTACGACGCAGTCCCGCGCCACGGCGCCCGTGTCGAGGACTACGGGCCGCTCACCTTGTTCGTGCGGGAAGGCCAGGGCTGGCCCTTCTACGCACGTCCCGCACGGGGATGGTCCGGCCCGCTGGAGGTCACTGACGTGCAGAAGGTCCGTGCCCGCCAGCGGGAGCTGGGGATCCCGGAAAGTTTCGAATGGGTCGCCGAGACCACGCCCAGGCTGCGGGCAGCAGTCGAGGCCTCGGGACTCGTGGTCCACGAACATCCGCTGATGGTGCTCGATCCATGTACTCCGGCAGCGTCGGCGGACTGGTTGTCCGGCAACATATCGGTGCAGGTCGTAGGCGCGGACGACCCCGTACTGCCCAGCGCCCTGGCCGTTCCTCACCTCGCCTTCGCCGAGCCTGGAACCCACGTCGGTCTCGCGGGAACACCGCAATTGGCGGAAGCGGTCGACACCCGTGTCGCCGACGGATCGGTGGAACGCGCGATGGTGCGTATCCGGGCAGGTCTGACGGTGGTCGCTGCAGCTGTCGAACACGGGTTGGCGCTGTCCGCGGGCCAGCACCAACCGCTCGCAGGAGTCAGCGAGATCGTCGGCGTCGGAACGCTTCCCTCTGCTCGCCGTCGCGGTCTCGCACTCGCGGTCACCGCGGCACTGGTGGCCGACGCCCGCTCACGGGGAGCGGAAACCGTCTTCCTGTCGGCAGGTGACGACGACGTCGCGCAGATCTACGCCCGACTCGGCTTCCGCCGGATCGGCACGGCGCTGATCGCCGAGCCTGTCGAATAGGTCCACTCCGTCCGCTCCGCAGCGGTGTTGCCTCTCACCAACATTTCCGGGCTCTGTGGGGTATGACCGAGATACGCGCCAAAGGGGCAACGGGATGATCTTGAAGCCCTGAGCGCCCGTCGGCCGTCACCCATTCGGCTCAGTGTCATTGGTGGTGATGTAGAGCGTCGTCTGGGGCGGCTTATGGGGTGTTTCCCGGCGCATCGCGGAGATCGTCCGCCAGCTGCTGGAAGAGGGATGGGAGATCGACCCGGAAGACCTGGCGCACATCTCGCCGTACCTGACCGAACACATCAACCGGTTCGGCGAGTACAGCATCCACGAACCCGGCATCCAGCCCGAGGCGTACGACCCGAAACTCGATGTCGACTTCACCCCGCTGCGCGAGCAGGACCTGACCGCCGCCGGTGTCGGCCAGGCTGCCTGAGCCGTGAGGGAACCAGCTGGTGACGCCCTTCACGGGAGCGGGCCGGTATACCCCAGAATCCTGCTGCTTCAGTGAAGATCCGACCGGACCTCGGTCAGTCGATGCCTTCGACGATGCGGAAGTCGCGCTCGACGCCGTCGGAGAGGGCGGCCAGCGCCTCCTGGTAGGCCGCACTCTCGTGCGCCGCGACGGCCTGCTCGAAGCTGTCGAACTCGATCAGGACGGTGCGCTCGGCGATTCCGGCGTCATGCGCCACGACGCGACCGCCACGGACGAAGGTCCGACCGCCCCCGGCCTTGACGGCCGGACCGGCCAGCTTGTTGTAAGCAGCCAGCTTCTCAGGGTCTGAAATGGTGCGGTAGACGCTGACCCAGTAGCCCTTGGGCATGGAACCTCCAGTGTTGGGATGAGTGCATCTGACTTACGGGTTGGTCTCGGACGAGCGTCGGCGGCCGTCCTTGTTGGTCTGCTGACCACCGCGAGTCGCCTTCGTGTCAGCCGAGCCGGGGAAGGCGGACGGCGCGCGCGATCTCTGCGGCGCCGCCCAGGCGGATCAGGGTGCCGGACGCGCTGCGTTGTGCGTTGGCGATGATCGTAGACGGACGGCCGAGGTGATCGCCCATGTCGACCGCGATGCCGGTGACGCCCTGATCCGCGAGATACGCGGCCAGACATGCGGTGCTGTTGGCGTTGGCGACATCCTCGGGGACGCCGATCGACGGGGCGAACATCCGGGCCGCCGCCCGACCGTCCGCATCGGGGATCGAGTAGGCGTAGCAGCCCAGCAGTCCGTAGCGGTCACAGGCATGGCGCAGTGCCGTAAAGTCCGGACGGAGTTCGGCCAGCACGGTGCGCGATCGCACGGGTAACAGGAGCCGTGGCCGGCCGGGTGAGGCCACACAGGCGCCGTCGGGAAGGGCTTCGCTCATCAGGCCGAGGGCGGTCGCGATCGCCCGGAGTTCGGGTTCCCCGGCGTCCCGCGGGCTGATCGGGCCCGGGTCGAAAGTGGCCGTCAGGTCGTCGTGTTCACGCGTCGCCCAGCCTTCGAATACGCGATGTGTGGTGTGCAGCGCGGCCCGGTAATCGCCGTCGCCGCCGTAGCGCAGAGCGAGCAGCGCCAGTGCGGCGACTGTGCCGTGACCGCAGGCGGGCAACTCGCCTTCGCCGGTGAAGAACCGGAGCCGATACGACGGTCGAGCCTGATCCCCGCCGTCCACCGCAGCGATGAAGACCGCGTGCGAGGTGCCTGTCGCAGCAGGGATGCGCCGTCGCTCGGCAACGGTGAAGGGCGCGTCGTCGAGAACGGCGGTCGGACTGCCGCCCTGGCCCTGCCGCCGGCACGCGTCGACGATCGTCACCTCGGGCATGGCGCCGCGTCCATCGTGATCAGCATCGTCAGGTCGAGCGCGGGCGCGCTGTGCGTCAGGGCGCCGATCGAGATGAGGTCGACGCCGGCATCGGCAAGGGCGCGAACCCGGTCCAGGGTGACGTTGCCGGAGGCCTCAAGGAGGATCTCCGAACCGCCGGAACGGCCGGCCCTCATTCGCATCACTTCTTCGACGTCGGCCACCTCCATGTTGTCGAGCATGAGCCAGCCGGCTCCCGCGTCCATGGCTTCGCGGGCCTGCGCAACGGTCTGCACTTCGACGTCGATCGGTAGGCTCGTCCCGGAATCGGCCATTCCCTTCCGGACCGCATTGATCGCCGCGGTCACCCCGCCCGCCGCGGTGATGTGGTTCTCCTTCAGCAGGACCATCGCCGCCAGGGTGAGCCGGTGGTTGCTGCCGCCGCCGGCGGTGACGGCGTACTTGTCCAGCGCCCGCAGCCCCGGGGCGGTCTTGCGGGTGTCCAGGATCCGCGCCGGGGTTCCGGCCACGGCTTGGACGAAGCCGTCGGTGACAGTGGCGATGCCGCACAGGCGCTGCAGGAAGTTCAGCACCGTGCGCTCGGCGGTGATCAGGCTGCGAGCCGATCCGGTCAGCCGCACCAGGACGTCCCCGGCCTGCACCCGCTCGCCGTCCGCGACCAGGGTCTCGACCTCGACCTCCGGGGCGGTCTGGGCGAAGACTTCGTGGACCACGGGGATTCCGGCGGCGACACCGGGCTGGCGGGTGCTGATCTCGGCGGTGGCGATCAGATCGGCCGGGACGCTCCACAAGGTGGTGATGTCGTCGGCGGCCCTGTCCTGCGTCAAGGCGGCGGCCACACTGGCCCGCGCTGCCGACGCGGAGAAATCGGCGATCTTCATGGGCGGTTCCTCAGCTCTCAGAGATTGATCATCGGACCGACGAGGCCGTGGACGGCTTCCTTGACGGCTTCCCCGAGCGTCGGGTGGGCATGGATGTTCCTGGCGATCTCGTGTGCTGTGAGATCCCACATCCGTGCCGGCGTCAGCTCGGGCAGGAGCTCGGTGACCTCCGGCCCAGTCATATGAGCGCCCAGCAACTCGCCGCGCTCGGCGTCGCCGAGCGGCGGCAACGAACCCGACGCCAGCGTGGGAAAAGGCATCGTCCATGACGTGTTGCTCCGTTCAACAGGACCGGATCGATGGTTCGGCCCCATCAAAACCCCCGCGATCCGGTCCACGCCAATAGCCCCACGAGGCCACCCCATAGGCTCGGACCTATCGCGAGAGCAAGGAGCGGACATGCACGACCACCAAGGCGTCGAACTTCGTCATCTCCGCTACTTCGTCACCGTCGCCGAGGAGGGCACGATGACGGAGGCCGCACGGGTGCTGCGGATCGCGCAGCCCAGCCTGAGCCAGCAGATCAGCGCCCTGGAACGCCGAGTCGGGGCCAAGCTGTTCCACCGCAGGCCCAAGGGGATGGAGCTGACCGAGGGCGGCCGGATCCTGTACGCGAGCGCCAGTCGTACCCTGGCCGAGATCGAGTCGTCGCTGGTGCAGGCGCGCGACGCGCGCTGTCCGGTGCACGTAGGGGTCTGCGGCACCGTTCCGGAGCACCTGCTGGCGCGGGTCGAGCGGGTCCTGGCCGAAGACGGATCCCCGGACGTCGAGTTCGCCGAGGCCGACTCCCGGCAGCAGCTCGACCTGTTGCGGACCGGCACCCTGGCCTTCGGGGTGATGCGCGTCTTCCACGACATCGACGACCTGGCCACGCTGACTCTGGCCGACGAGCCGCTTGGCGTGCTGCTGCGCCCCGACCACCCGCTGGCCGACCACGCGGCCCTGTCCTGGGCCGACCTCGCGGGCCAGGAACTGCTGTGGTTCCCGGCCGAGCGCAACCCGTACTTCGCCGAAGGCGTCCTGGCCCACCTCTCCGGCCACGGCTGGTCGCCACGGCTACGTACCGTCGACGCGCACAGTCGGGCCCTGTACCGCCACCACCTGCGCAACAGCCAGAACCTGATCACCCTGCGAGCCCGGAGCGCCGTCACGGCGGATGCCGGGATGGCATGGCGACCGTTCGTGTCCGACCCGCCGCGCGAACGCTTCGTCCTGGTCACTCTCGGCGACAGCCCTTGGGCGGGGTTGTTGGCTCGCTTGGGCGGCCGGTCATCCGATGACGGCGGCATCGGTGGAACCGGTCAGCGCGCGGCGAGCTTCCCGAGCGCCGCCTCGTCGGCGCTGCCGGGCTCGGCCTGGTAGACCGTCATCCGCTGGCCGTCGTCGCCGAATCGCACGACCTCGATGACCAGCGTCAGGTCGCCGACCTCGGGGCGCCGGAAGTGCTTGGGTTCGCCGCGCCGCACCCGTACCTCGCGGCGATGCACACGCCCCCCGGTGCGGGCGTGGGTTCGGACTTACTCGTCCAGGATCGTTGTGCCCCTGGCGGCAAACGATCCTTTGGCGACAGGGCGCCGCCGCGTCCAATGAACCCGTGCCATACCGTGCACATTTCCGAGATGTTCCGCCTCGTCCGCGGCACGCAGCACATCCTCGACGTGCTCGACGTCCTCCACCGCGACCGTCTCGCGCTGCGCATCCACGACGGCGCGTTCTCCGCGATGGACCTCACCGCCCGCCACCCGCGCACCGGTGAGCTGCTGTCCGCGGTGAAGTTCATGGTGCAGACCCTCGCGGCCGCCGGCGAGCTCCAGCGCGACCTGCAGCGCGAGCTGACCTACGACGGGCTGCGGGCCGCCGAGGCCAAGGGCAACAAGGGCGGCCGACGCCCGGCCGTCACGGCCGAGAAGACGGACGCCGTCCGTACGGCCTACCTGGAAGGCCGGTCCATCGCCGCCCTGGCCCGCGAATACGCGGTCAGCCGCGGCGCGATCCGCACCGCCGTCGCCGACCTCCTGCCCGAACCCGCTGCCGCCGGCGCCGAAGATGCCCGGCCCCGGAGCTGCCGATCATCCTCGACATGCCGGGGAGGGTCGCCGACTTCCTCCGCACCGCTGCGCTGGAGCCCGCCGAGCGCACCGCGCTTGCTGAAGGTGTGAAGGTGCGGCGCGGCCAGGGCTACACCCTCCGCGTCAGCGCCACCCCCGCAGGCCGGGCCGTCGCGCCGGCCGGCGCAAGCAGTGTCGCGTTCCAGCTGGGGCCAGCTGGAACGCGACGGCCTCCAGGTCGTGACCCCGAGGCTCAGGTCACCGCCGTGCCCCTGGCGGGGGCCCGCCGAGGCCCTTGAAAATGTCTACGATGAAGCTGTGGGGGACGGCCGAGACGGCTGCCACACCCTTGTAGTACGCCATGGCGGTGGACTGGCACAGTTGCTGCGATCCGGGGAACCGGTCCTTGCAGGTCTCGAGCATGTCGTCCCGCAGGATCGTGTCGATGTGCCTCTGACCGTCGGGGTCGTCGAGGAAGGCCTGCTCCCCGTACATGTCGCGGTAGTTGCGGGACAGGAAGTCGTGTCGGGCGCAGGCGTTGCGGAAGTCGTACTCCTGGAAGGGGATGTCGCGTACCACGTTGCAGTAGTTCGTGGACCACCGGAATTCGAAGGGGTCGGGGACGCCGCGCAGGTGTTCGTCGTTGGCGGTCGTCCAGACCTTGCGGCTTTCGTCGCCGCTCTGGTTCATGCTCTTGAAGCGGGCGGTCTTCTCCGCGCGGGACGGGGCGGGGCCGGCAGCCGGTGCTCCCAGGGTGGTCCACTTTTCCGTGGCGCCGTTGCCGGTGTACTTCTGGACGGAGCGGTGGTCGGGGGCGAGGCGGTAGAGCAGGTTGCCGTTCGTGGCGAAGGCGGCCGCCGGGCCGCTGAGGCGGTTCCACAGGCCGGGGCGGCCGTTGTACTTGTAGAGGTCGCCGCCTCGGTCGGTGGCGTAGAGGGTGTTGCTGGCGAAGATGTTTCCGGCGGGCCCGCCGACGGTCCGCCACTTCTTCTTGTCCGCGTCGTACTCGACCACCGAGGTCCGGTCGGGGGTCAGTCCGTAGAAGTTGTTGTCGGTGACGGCGAACGTGGCGCCGGGGCCGCCGACGGCACTCCACTTTCCGTCGTACTTGTAGATGTTGCCGGTGTCCGGGTTGGTGGCGTACAGGGTGCTGTCCGGGCCGGCGTAGAGGTCCTTGGCGCGGTCGCCGACCTTCTTCCACGTCTCGCCCCGGCCGCTGTACTCCATGACCATGGAGCCGTTGGTGCTGATGCCGTAGAGATGTTTGGTGGTGGCGGCGAAGGTGGCACCGGGGCCGCCGATGCGCGGCCAGTCCCCCGGTTCACCGCTGTACTTGGTGATGTCGCCGCTGCCGGTGGCGATGGCGTACACGCTGTCACCGCCGGCGTAGAGCTTCTGGGTGGCGCCGCGCACCTTGAGCCAGTTGTTCTGGTCGGGCGACCACTCGTAGACGGCCTGGTGGTTGGCAGCCAGGGCGTAGACGGAGTCCGAGGCGGCCACGATCTGCTCCAAGTCCACGGCGGCGATGCCGTCGTGGGCGGTGGACGCGGCGGCGATGGCCACGGTGTCGGGCTTGCCCTGCACCGCGCTGCTCTGGGTGGTGCCCAGGTGGGTGGCGCCCCAGCCCACGCCGCCCGACAGGGCGGCTACCAGCGACCAGCACAGCATGCGTGATGCCTTGCGGCGGGGGGCCGGCACGGGGTGGTGCGCGTTGGCGCCCTGCCCCGTACGCCGGCTGCGGAAGAGCGAAGTCATTTCGGGTGGCCTCCTGTGTCGAACCTGACGACTTGGACGCCACAGTGGGCAGCAGGCCCGTTTGTCCGTTGTCCGGAAGGGTGAAACCCCAGGTCAGCGGGTGGACAAATGCAATAGTCCGCGGACTATGCGGCCCTCGGGCCGGGGCAGGGGCGTGTCCGCTTCCGGCCAGGCGTGTCGGCCTGGCCGGCGGACGGTCGTGTTTGCGCGGCCGGTTCAGTTCCAGGTTTGGGTGGGGGTGCCGTCGCAGGGCTGCTGGGTGGCCAGGACACCGTCGCCCTGGCCCCGGATGGTCAGGCACTTCCCGGAATTCGCGTTGACCAGGCTCCACCCACCGCCCGGCTGAGCCTGCCAGCGCCAGCTCTGCGTGGCCGAGCCATTGCACGTCCACTGATTCGCGGCAGCACCGTCATCCACGGAATCACGCCGGATCTCCAGACACTTCCCCGAATCCATGTGCACCAGCGTCGTCCACCCGGCCGGGTTGGTCGTGGACCACTTCTGACTGGACGAGTTGTTGCAGCTCCACTGGTTCGCCGTCGCCCCGTCATCACCCGAACTGCGACGGATCTCCAAGCACATCTGCGTACCCGCGTTCACCCACGCCCGCGGCCCCGACCCCACCACCGCCGAAGCCGGCGGCACAGGCTGCGGCACCTGACTCCTCGACGCCACCGCCGACGGCCCCTCCGACTTCGGCTTCGCGACGGGTTGGGTGTCCTCCTCCGACAGGTCCGATGCGGACGGGGTGGGCGTCGGTTCGGTGGAGGGTGCGGGTATTTGGAGGTCGGGGATCCCGGTGGACGGTGTCGTGGGGCCGGTCACGGGTGCGGTGGGGGTGTTGAGGCGGGCTTCCGGGTTGCGGTCCTCGGCGGATCCTTTCTGGTTGCCGCCGATGAGTACGCCGCCGAGCACGCAGGCGGCGATCAGGACGGCGACGCCGGCTCCGGTCAGCAGCCGCCGCCCGCCGCCGGTGGCTGCCGGCTCCTCGCCGCTGTCTGGGGGGCCGGTCTTCGCATCGGGGGAGTCCCGGGCGTCGCTGCTGTCGGCGGAGCTGACGGCCGGGCTGTCGGCCGACGGGGTGTCCGCGATCCCGCCCCCACCCGCCGTCGCCTTCCGGTCTCCCGCATGTTTTCCCTCGACGGCGTTCCGGGACGCGCCGGGCGCCAGGATCTCCTCGCCTGCGCCCGCACCACCGTCCCGGTTCTCGTCGCCGTCCTGGTCCTCGCCGCCGTCCCGGCTGTCGTCGCCGCGCACGGCCGCACTGCCGCCGTCGTCTTCCTCTGCGCTGTCACCCGAGACACTCGTCGCGTCCGCTTCAGGGGCTTCGGCGTCCGGCGCCGGGCTGCCAGCGGTCCACAGGCGCAGGGCGTCCTGCTGCCGGGCGACGGTGTCGTGGAGCTCGGCGAGGCTGCCCACGAGTTCGCTGCCCGACCCCGCTGCGGCAGCCGCGTCCTCATCGGCGGTCTCGTCCGCGGCCTCGGACTGGGCCGCACCGTACGCCTTCAGCGTCGCGTCCCGCACCCGGCGCGCCTCGGCGACGTGCTGGCGCAGTACGTCGAGCTGGGCCGCGATGGTCTCCATCGGTCCGCCGGGAAAGTCCGTGGGCCCCGGGTCGGCTGACTGCTTCGCCGCCTCGTCCTGCAGCACGTCGATCCGGGCAAGGAGCACCTTGATCAGACGGCCCATATCAGCGATGTCCTGCTGGGCCCGCTGCAGCGCCTCGCCCCATCCTGTGGCGGGCCGGCTCTCGGCCTTCGCAGTCATGGCCAGCTCGTGGAGGTGACGGGCCTTGGCCAGCATGGCCGCCCGGCCGCGGGCATCGCGCACGCGGTCCTTGACCACGCTGTTGAGCCGAGGCAGGGGAATGACCTGGGCCCCCGACCGGTACTCGCCCCAGAGCGTCTTACCGCCCTCGTAGCTCTCGGCGAGGTCACGCAGGCTCATGCCGTCGGTCAGCTCCCGCAGGAACCGAGCCAAAGCGTTGGCCGCCTCCGTCGCCCCCTTCGAGTCCCCTTGCGGGCGCCCTGCCTTGACCATCTCTCCCCCTTGCGTTGTCCGCGGACAATCCCTGTTGTCCACTCCCGCCGAACCCCTGAACTGCCCAGATGCCGTACCGGACACCGGCCAACCCCGCCGCGCACCCAATCTGGGTGCAGTGCCCGGGCCCTGCCGTCCGCGAAGCCGCCGCGCGTTGCTGTCCCGTGCGCGATACCGGTTCCAGGCGACACAGAACAGGCCCCGGCAGCCGCCGTCCACCAGGGGGAGTCCAGTTGTCTCAAATACGTGTGCCGGTGGCCGTCGCGGTGGCGGCCGTCCTGGCCTGCCTCGTCGCCGCGTTCGTGACGGCGCCGCCCGCCCGCCCCGGCATACAGTCCGGCGGCACGATCGACATGGCGGCGGCATCGCTGCAGGCCAAGACCGGTGGCCCCATCACCCGCGAGCAGGTGATCCAGAGGGCCCAGTCGTGGGTGGACCAAAAGGTCCCCTACAGCCAGGCGAGTTCATGGCCCGAAAAAGCCACGGGGCGAGCATGGAGACAGGACTGCTCCGGGTTCGTCTCCATGGCCTGGATGCTCCCGGCCAGCGAGACCACCCAAACCCTCCCGGGTTCGGCCAAACAGATCAGCACCTCCGAACTCCGCCCCGGCGACATCCTGAACTCGCCGGCTCACGTGGTGCTCTTCGCCGGGTGGACCGACAAGGCGAAAGGCACCTTCACGTACTACCAGGAGAGCAACCCCCGCACCCCCACGAACAAATCGACCGGCAGCCTGAACGCCGACCGCCTCGCCGGCCACCCCCGCAACAGCTACACCGCGCTGCGCTACACCCGCATCGTCGACGACCCAGCCGAACCCGCCCCGGCGGCGCCCGCGTCGTCCCCCTCGGCACCACCGACGAAGACCGCCGTGCCCGAGCCCAAGGCGAAGCCGGCCGCCAAGCCGACCGCGAAGCCGAAGTCGGAGGGGCCGTCGGCGGTGGCGTCGAGGAGTCAGGTGCCGCAGCCTGTGCCGCCGGCTTCGGCGGTGGTGGGGTCGGGGCCGCGGGCGTGGGTGAACGCGGGTACGCAGATGTGCTTGGAGATCCGTCGCAGTTCGGGTGATGACGGGGCGACGGCGAACCAGTGGAGCTGCAACAACTCGTCCAGTCAGAAGTGGTCCACGACCAACCCGGCCGGGTGGACGACGCTGGTGCACATGGATTCGGGGAAGTGTCTGGAGATCCGGCGTGATTCCGTGGATGACGGTGCTGCCGCGAATCAGTGGACGTGCAATGGCTCGGCCACGCAGAGCTGGCGCTGGCAGGCTCAGCCGGGCGGTGGGTGGAGCCTGGTCAACGCGAATTCCGGGAAGTGCCTGACCATCCGGGGCCAGGGCGACGGTGTCCTGGCCACCCAGCAGCCCTGCGACGGCACCCCCACCCAAACCTGGAACTGAAGGCTCCGAGAACGCGCGGAGACGCGGGAGCCCGAGCCTGGCGCGGTTCGGACTACCGGCAGAAATCGAATGACACACGAAGGGAGACGCCCAAATGACACATCTATCCCCGCAGCAGCATGCGACGTGGCGAAGGGGGCTGCGATCGGTCGCACTGGCGGCCGTGGTCTTCGTGGGCGCCGTCGCCTGTGGCGCAGGAGGGTCAGCGGACAAGCCGCCGGGAGGACAAGCGCCGCAGTCCGCCCGAACGACCTCGACCCCGGACAGGGAAAAGGAGCTGAACGCGCCGGTCGCTACGGGAATCGCCTCGCTGACCAGGGGCAACCTCACCCTGCTGGCCTTCTACGACCCCTCGACGGGCCGGCAGACCTTCGGCACGTGGCTGCCGCAGTACTCCGAGGAGAATCCGTGGAAGCGCTACAGCTTCTCGCCGGACTGGAAGCGGTACGCCTGGGTGAAAGACGGTGACCTGTTCGTCGGCAGCTTCACCGGCTCGGCGATGGTCTCGCGGTACGACGAGACACCGGGCACAAAGATCGGTGGCAAGCCCACGTTCAACGGCGGCAAGCGCGCCTACCGCCAGCCCCGCTTCAGCGCGGACGGCAAAAAGATCTACGTCCTGGCCAACGACGAGAAGGTGTACTCCGCCGACCCCGCCTCCCCGGACCAGCTCACCGAAGAAGCCACCCTCGAGCAGGGAAGTTTCTTCGGCGGCAGAAGCGAACTCCTCTGGGACCTTGCAGCCGACGGCAAAGTCGTCAAGCGGCCCGCTGCCGTGCACCCTGATCGGGGCGCTCAGGTAACCAGTCCGGACGGAACCAAGACACTCCTCTCCAACGGCGCCGGCTGGTTCCTCAAGACGAACGGCGCAACGGGCGACCCCGCGCTCGCCTTCGAAACGTTCACCGACGACACGAAGAAGCCCGTCGGAAGCGGACCCGACCCCGGCATGACCATCGACCTGATCGGGTGGTACTGAGCCGACCCCTTGGTCCGCCCCTCGTCCATCTGCGCAGCGTCAGATGGACGAGGGGCGGTCTCCATCGGAGATCGGCACGACTCGTACGGTCCCGCTGCGGCCTCTCTGTGAAGGCCCCCGAGACCCGCGCCCCGCGTCTGAGCCGCTCCCCGCCCGCCATGACCGGCGGCGGCTCCGTAGCCCTCGACGGGCGTACCAAAGCGGATCTTCCCACGTGCCCCGGCACCGTCTCGGTCCTCGTCAGCGAGTCGGTCGGACTGACACGCGACCCGTGGATGAGGCCTACAGCAGTGCGGCCGGGACGACGTGTTCGTCGTCCCGGCCGCTCAGGTGGGCGTTCTGCTGTGGCTACTCGAAGGAGAGGGAGCCCTGGCCGGGCTGGCTGAGGTAGTTCTGCCAGCCGGAGGAGAGGGGGAGGTTGGCGCCGAAGCTGGTGCCGGAGCCGAGGTGGGTGGCGACGGTGCCGTCGGTGCCCTGGATGATCAGGTCGGCCTTGCCGTCGCCGTTGATGTCCGCGTAGTAGAGCCGGCCTTGGCCGGGCTGGCTGAGGTAGTTCTGCCACCCGGAGGACAGGGGGAGGTTGGCGCCGAAGCTGGTGCCGGAGCCGAGGTGGGTGGCGATTGTCCCGTCGGTGCCCTGGATGACCAGGTCGGCTTTGCCGTCGCCGTTGATGTCGGGGAAGGACAGGCGGCCTTGGCCGGGCTGGCTGAGGTAGTTCTGCCACCCGGAGGACAGGGGGAGGTTGGCGCCGAAGCTGGTGCCGGAGCCGAGGTGGGTGGCGATTGTCCCGTCGGTGCCCTGGATGACCAGGTCGGCTTTGCCGTCGCCGTTGATGTCGGGGAAGGACAGCCGGCCCTGGCCGGGCTGGCCGAGGTAGTTCTGCCAGCCCGAGGAGATCGGGACGCTCGCACCGAAGCTGGTGCCGGATCCGTTGTTGAAGCGGACGCCGAGCGTGCCGTCGGTGCCGAGGACGAGCAGGTCCTTCTTTCCGTCGCCGTTGATGTCGGCGTAGTACAGCCGGCCCTGACCCGCGCCGCCGAGGTAGTTCTGCCAGCCGGCGCTGACCGTGGTGCTCGCACCGAAGCTCGTTCCGGAACCGGGCCGGAGTCCGATCGTCCCATCCGTGCTCAACACCATCAGATCGGCCTTGCCGTCACCGGTGATGTCCGCGCGGGTGGAGGCGGGAGGGTACGGGTCGGCGTGGTCGTCGCCGAGGCCGGCTTTGGGGCCACAGGTGGGCCATGCTCCCTGGCCCTGGGAGGCGAGCACCTTTTCGGCGATGAGGATCTGTTGCTGCTTGGTGGCCAGATCGGCGCGGGCGGCGTAGTCCGCTCCGCCGTAGGAGTTCCAGGTGCCGGCGGTGAACTGCAGTCCGCCGTAGAAGCCGTTGCCGGTGTTGATGGACCAGTTGCCGCCGCTCTCGCAGCTGGCGACCTTGTCCCAGGTGGTGACGGACGCGGCCTGCGCGGTGCCGGAGCCGAGCAGCGGCAGGAGCGCCAAGGGGGCGGCGGCCAGGGCGAACAAGGCCTTGCGGACGCGGGGCGATATGGACACAGGGTTCTTCCCATCAGGGAGCAGGTGCGCCGGGCTGGACAGGGCGGGCAGGCCGATGCTCCGGGGGGACGGTGCAGTCCCCCCGGAACACGGGGTCGACTACTCGAAGGAGAGGGAGCCCTGGCCGGGCTGGCTGAGGTAGTTCTGCCAGCCGGAGGAGAGGGGGAGGTTGGCGCCGAAGCTGGTGCCGGAGCCGAGGTGGGTGGCGACGGTGCCGTCGGTGCCCTGGATGATCAGGTCGGCCTTGCCGTCGCCGTTGATGTCCGCGTAGTAGAGCCGGCCTTGGCCGGGCTGGCTGAGGTAGTTCTGCCACCCGGAGGACAGGGGGAGGTTGGCGCCGAAGCTGGTGCCGGAGCCGAGGTGGGTGGCGATTGTCCCGTCGGTGCCCTGGATGACCAGGTCGGCTTTGCCGTCGCCGTTGATGTCGGGGAAGGACAGGCGGCCTTGGCCGGGCTGGCTGAGGTAGTTCTGCCACCCGGAGGACAGGGGGAGGTTGGCGCCGAAGCTGGTGCCGGAGCCGAGGTGGGTGGCGATTGTCCCGTCGGTGCCCTGGATGACCAGGTCGGCTTTGCCGTCGCCGTTGATGTCGGGGAAGGACAGCCGGCCCTGGCCGGGCTGGCCGAGGTAGTTCTGCCAGCCCGAGGAGATCGGGACGCTCGCACCGAAGCTGGTGCCGGATCCGTTGTTGAAGCGGACGCCGAGCGTGCCGTCGGTGCCGAGGACGAGCAGGTCCTTCTTTCCGTCGCCGTTGATGTCGGCGTAGTACAGCCGGCCCTGACCCGCGCCGCCGAGGTAGTTCTGCCAGCCGGCGCTGACCGTGGTGCTCGCACCGAAGCTCGTTCCGGAACCGGGCCGGAGTCCGATCGTCCCATCCGTGCTCAACACCATCAGATCGGCCTTGCCGTCACCGGTGATGTCCGCGCGGCTGCTGGTGTCCTGGATGTTGTCGTAGCGGCGGGGGCTGAAGGTGCCGTGGCCGCTGTAGTAGGGGTAGGGGATGCTGTGGCGGACTGCGCCGCTGCTGCCGGACTCCTCCAACGCGTCGTACGTGGAGTGATCGGAGCTGGTCCATCCGTTGAAGATGACGACATGGCCGCTGGCGCCCGAGTCGGGGTTGAGGAGGATGTCGCCCGGCTTGAGGGACTCCTTCGCGATGGAGGAGGTGTAGTTCAGCAGGGTGCCGGTGGTCTCACCCCAGTTGGTCCCGCTGGAGGCGTTCAGGTGCCAGGCCATGGAGACGAAGCCGGAGCAGTCAGTTCGGTACTTGCCGTTGGAGTCCGTGCGGTAGCTGGTCATGCTGTACGGCACGCCTGCGTCGACCCATGACTGGGCCCGGTCGATGACCTCCGCCCGGCTGATGCTGCCGCCTGCCGAGGAATCCGCGGCCAGAGTGGCGAAGGAACCGACAGCTGCGGGTGCCGCGACCTTCCCCGAACTGGCGGCTGCGGCCAGCTGCGCCGCCGAGGCGGTCGTCGGGTTGGGAACGGTCGGGGTGAAGTGGGTCAGAAAGCCCGGGTTCGCCGTGCTGGACGCGGCGGCGGACGGCGTCGGGGTATCGGCGACGGCTTGGCCGAGCGTCGCGGCGGTGACCGCGCCGGCAACCGCTATGGACAGGGCGAGGCGACTGATCATGCGCATGTCAGAATCCTTGGTGAGAGCAAGCAGCGGAGGTTCTCCGGGTACCGGAGATCCAAGAGGCGGAACTGCAAAGAGAGTGGGAGGGATCGCTGTCCTGCAGGTGCAGCGATCCGGAGGATCGTGAACGCCGGGAGAGGGGGCGCGATGCGCCCTCCTGGAGCGAGGCCGTGGCGCGGAGTCCCGGCCTTCGGCTTCAGCCCGCGGGACGTCAGTCGGAAGTGGGCCCGACGACGTATCCGAGGCGGCCGATGGGGGCTTCGGCGTTCGACAGGAGACCGTGGGCCCGGTCCGCCGCGACGGCTTCGGTTTCGGCACGGACGAACAGGGCGAGCGAAACACCGTGCGGCACGGCGCGGGCGCGGATGTGTTCCACGGCGTGGTCCGCGTGGGCGTACGCCCAGAGGAGGTCCTGTATCAGGTGGGCGTCCGTATGGGTGCCCGCGCTACCGGCCGCGCTGAGAAGGTGAGCTTGGACCAATCGCAACAGCCTCAGTCCCAACCGATGCCGTCGCCGAGGGATGCGCCGGTGGGCGCCCCGACCGACGCCCCGACGCTGTCCCATCCGATGCCGCCGCCAAGCGGCCGACCGGACGCGGTCGCCGTCACGGTGGACACCGGCTTGCCGTCCCAGCCGATCCCCGTGAGGCCGGTGGCGAATGCTCTGTTCAGCGCGACGGGTGCAGCAAGCGCGGACAGCGTCAGCGCAAGGGCGGCAGGAGCGAGCAAGCGAGTGGTCCAAGACATGGCGGTCCCCCGGGATGGCCGTGCGGCGATGAGGTGGAGTGCGACGCGTGACGAGTGACGAGTGCGGATCAGCGGCCAGGTGGCCCGGTGGGATCCGTGCTCCCCGCCGCCCTTCTGGTGAGCACCATCCTGTTCGAGCGAACCGTCGTCCGGAAGGCGTTCATTCTGGCAGCATGCGGCTTGACCGCATGCTGCCAAGTCGCCCTGAGCAACTGATGGTTCGCGTGCGCTTGTGGTTCACTTCCGCGCCCTGAGATGATCTCGCAGCAGACGGCACCTTGGTCTGTTCGATGCAGCTGGGGGGCTGAACGCATGCTGGAGTTCTTAGGGTTGGACAGTCGTACAGAGGCGGTCTACCAGGAGATGCTCGCCAGACCTGCCGGCGGAGTGGCCGAGCTGTGCGAGCTGCTGGGCCTGCCGGAGAGCACGGTCAGGGGATGCCTGGACCAGCTCGCCGATCTGCAGCTGCTGCGATCCTCGCGGGACGACCCCGGCGCGTTGCGGGTAGTCAGCCCGGAGCGCGGACTGGAACTGATCCTGCGCCGTCAGGAGGACGAGCTCCTGCGCCGCCAGCAGGAACTGGCGCGCGGCAAGGCGGCCGCGGCGCGGGTCGTGGCCGAGTACGCCTCCTTGCACCCCGACGCCTCTGCCGGTGCCGGTGCCACGGAACGGCTGGTCGGGCTCGACGCCATCCAGGCGAAGCTCGAAGTGCTCACGGAGGCGCTCACCCAGGAGTGCCTGTCCGTCATGCCGGGTGCCGCCCAGTCCCAGGCCAGCCTCGACGCGTCACGCCCGCTGGACGAAGAGGCGATGGGCCGCGGAGTCAGCATCCTGACGCTCTATCAGGACAGCGCGAGAAACGACCCGGCGACGTACGCCTATGCCCGGTGGATGACGGACCAGGGCGGAATGGTCCGCACCTGTCCCGTCCTGCCGCCCCGCCTCCTCGTCTTCGACCGCGAAGTCGCCATCGTGCCCCTCGATCCGTCCAACAGCCGTCTGGGCGCGCTGTGCACCAGAGAGCCTGGCATCGTGGCCTCCCTCGTCGCCCTCTTCGAACAGACCTGGCACACCGCCGTCCCCCTCGGCACTGCCCAGCCGCAGGGCACCCACACAGGTCTCACCCCCGGCGAGCAGGAACTGCTGAGGCTCCTCGCTGCCGGAATGACCGACGATAACGCCGGTAAACGCCTCGGCATCTCCGTGCGCACTGTCCGCAGGCAGATGGCCGCGCTCATGGAACGCCTCAATGCCTCCAGCCGCTTCGAAGCGGGACTGAAAGCCGCCCAGAACGGCTGGCTCTGACGAGGGCACGTCTTCTCGCGGGCTTGTTCTCTCGGGGGCCTCACCGGCAAGATCCCCTGGCCCGCGGGCCAGGGGATCTTCACTGTCACATCCTTCACGACCCCTACAGGCGATGTCCGTTGCCGGGTCCGAAGGTCACAGAAGTGAGACGAGCGGCCGGGGTTTGACCGCGCGAGAGCGCAAAGCCTCAGGCCGTCCCCGGAACCTCCGGGGGCGGGCTCACTGATGCACCGGACCTGCCGCGAGGGCGTCGAGCTGATCCTTCGACCACGCGAGCCCGCCGGCTCGCAGGTCTTCGACCACCGCGCGCACCCACTCCAGCTCCGCGGCCGTTACGGCTCGCAGGTACTCGGTCTCCAGGCGGGTGATGCGCGGCAGCCCCTGATCCGCCTCTGCGGCCAGTGCCGCTTCCAGTCCGTCGAGCTTCTCCGCGAGTGCGACGGCCCGTCGCTCCAGTACGTTCGCCATTTCTTCCGGCGTGAGCAGCAGCAGATTTGACAGGGCGGCCGGGAACTCCGGGAATTCCTGTTTGGGCGCGGAGAGCATCTCCTCCAGCCAGGCGCGGGCGGTCTCGCGCCCCGCGTCGGTGACCTCGTACACGGTCCGCTCGGGGTACTGCTGATCGCGCTCTGTCTCGCGGACCGCGATCAGCCCGTCGCCATTGAGTCGCTCGATCGTGCGGTAGAGGCTCGCACGCTGCCTGACGTTGACGACCTGTTCCTTGCCCCAGTCCTTGACCAGGCGCTGGATGCCGTACGGGTGCAGCGGCTTGTAGTGCAGCAGAGCCAGGACGGTCAGGGCGAGGGGCGAGCTGCGGGGAGCAGATGAAGTCATGGACTCCATTTTAGCCCCGGAAGAACTAGTTGACGCGCCACTAGTTGCAGTGCAACTATCAAAGGGTCAGCGCAACGCCGCCCAGAAAGGAACCACCGACATGTCCCTCACCGAGCGCATCCACTGCGACCACGGCCTCG
This sequence comes from Streptomyces sp. NBC_01296, assembly GCF_035984415.1. Lineage (NCBI taxonomy): Bacteria > Bacillati > Actinomycetota > Actinomycetes > Kitasatosporales > Streptomycetaceae > Streptomyces > Streptomyces sp. NBC_01296. The sequence goes on from NZ_CP130721.1 coordinate 390,164, forward strand.
TCAAGCACCTGGGAAGCTGGACCGAGGCCGGCCGCTTCGCGGTCAAGGCCCGCCATGGGGCCGCAGTCCTCGACCTGCGTTCCCCCTACCTCCCCGACGACATCGAGATTCACCTCGACATGGACCGGGCCATGGTCAAGCTGCTCGTCGACGACAGCACCGCCATCGACCACTGGAACCTGAGGTGGACCGCCCGCGGCAAGATCAAGGACTCCCGGCCTTCATCCAGCAGCGACAAGGAGACCGGCCGCCGCATCCATCTGTCCGGCTCCGCGACGAACAGCGAGATCCGCATCCACCGCGGTGGCATCGCGATCCTGTCGGCGATGTTCTCCCGTGCATACGTCCAGGACGTGCGCCGCGCCCACGAGACCGGCGGCGTACCGACGATCGACGACCCGACCAGGAGGCACCAGTCATGACCCGCACCGGCAAAGCCCGCACAGCGCTCATCATCGGCGGCGGTATCGCGGGCCCCGTCGCCGCGATGGCCCTCCACCGCGCAGGTATCGAGGCCGCCGTCTACGAGGCGTACGACTCCACGGCCGACGGGGCCGGAGGCGGCATGACCATCGCCCCGAACGGCCAGAACGCCCTCGACGCGATCGGCGCGGGCGACCTCGTCCGCGCCATCGGCACACCGGTCACCGCCATGGGCCTCCGGAGCTGGACGGGCAAGGACCTCGCACAGTTCGCCCCGCCCTCCCGCCTCCCGTCGCTGCAGTTCGTCTGGCGCGCCGATCTCTACCGTGCGATCTACGACGAGGCGGAGCGCCGCTCGGTACCCATCCACCACGGCAAGCGGCTGACCGACACGACGGACACCGACTCCGGCGTCACCGCGCACTTCGCGGACGGTACGCAGGCCAGCGCCGACATCCTGATCGGCGCCGACGGCATCCGCTCAACGGTCCGCCCCCTCATCGACCCGGTCGCGCCACAGCCGAACTACGCCGGCCTGGTCTGCTTCGGAGCCCGGATGCACCAATCCGGACTTCCTTCCACCAACGGCGTCATGTACATGTGCTTCGGCAAGCGCGCCTTCTTCGGCTACCAGGTCTTCGACGACTCCTCGGCGGTGTGGTTCGTCAACCTGCCCCACGTCCTCCCGATGACAGTCGCCGAGGCCCAGGCGATCGGCACGAAGGAGTGGATGCGTACCCTGCAGACCGCCTTCGCCGACGACCGCACCCCCGCCCTCGAGATGATCAGCCGCACCGACCCCCGCCAGCTCCTCATCACCGGCCCGATGGAGAACATGCCAAGGGTCCCGACCTGGACCCGCGACCGCATGACCCTGATCGGCGACGCGGCCCACGCCGCCTCGTCCAGCTCCGGGCAGGGCGCCTCCATCGCCGTCGAAAGCGCCGTCGAACTGGCGCGCTGCCTCAGGGACCTGCCCTACGGCCAGGCTTTCTCGACGTACGAACAACTGCGCCGCCCCCGCGTCGAACGCATCATCAAACTCGGCGCCCGCACGAACAGCAACAAGACCGCGGGCCCGGTCGGCCGCGTACTGCGCGACCTCGTGATGCCGGCGACCATGAAGCTGATCAACCCGGAGAAGATGGCCTGGCAGTTCGACCACCACATCGACTGGAACGCGAAGGCAGCCCCGCTCACCTGAACTCCAGCCCGTCCATGGCCGCAATGCCCGGGAAGTGGACGTGTGGGGGACCGCCCGTGAGACGCGAGCATCTGCGCTGGTCAGCGTCGCGCTAGCGCTCTTTGATGTCCAAGGCCGTCCCGTACAGCCGCTCCACCCTCAACCGAATGACGATCCTGCGCTCGGCGACCACCTGCTTGAAGAATGCGTTTTCACCCTCCGGCTTCGCGGCCGTTGGGATCATCGCGAGCAGTTCCCGCCCGACTGCGTCGCCGGGAACCGTCGTGATCTCGGACGCCTCCGCCGCACCCTCGGCGACAGCGAACGACCAAACGTCGCCCCCCTGCACATGCAGCGCCGCGCGCGGGTTGCGCTGCAGATGCTTGACTTTGATGCGGTCGGCCGTGGTGGACAGCCGCACGATGCGGGCCTCGGGGTCCCAGCTGTAGAGCATGGTGGTCAGGTGCGGATGGCCACTTTGCTTGACAGTGGCGAGGGTCCCGAACTGCTGCCCGGCGAGTAGGGCGGAGAGGGCTTCGTCGGACAGGGAGCGAGGCGCTGGTCCTTGAGTCATGCTGTGATCAACCTCCGTGAACTCCCCGGCATTCCAAGCCCTCTTGTGCCCTACCTTCCGGGTCCGGGCAGCCGGCTCACTGGGATCCCGGCGCACCGGGACCATGCCCGAGGTACCCCACCACCCCTCCAGCGAGGTCATGACGGCTCGGACGGTGTCCTCGTCCCTGCCGGTGATGCCCAGCACCACCAGTCCAGGCTCTGCGATGTGCTGCTCGTCGATCTGCTCGATCTCCCCACCGACGACGAAGTACCAGAGAGAGGTTCGCCCAAGACCATAGATCCACCCGCAAGAGCGAGCGGCACCCGAGACGCGCGGCCTGCCCGCCGTGACGGTTCCGTCAGAGCTGAACCGGCCGTGCGGGGAGGTGGCCGGTAGCCGGCAAGCACTGGGGAAGCCGGCCGGAGAGGGCCGGCACCTGTCCTCCCACTTCGCCCAGGCCCGCCGCGGACCACAAGCGAAGGGCTTCCTGTCATGTCCTGGATCGGGAAGCGCACCGCGCCCCGTGGGGACGCCGACGATCCTCACTGGCCGGCTGCCACTGGAGGCTTCGGTGACGGTCATCCGCTGAGCTTGGAGCCGTGAATCGGTCCGATTGCCTTGGCCTATAGGGAAGTTGGCCGATGTTCGCCCTGCTTTCGTGGGTAAAGTGTTGAGGCTGTCGCAGTCTGGCGTCAGTAGGGGGAGGGGAAGCATGGGCCAGCTGGCACGGGTTCCACTGGACGGCGGCGGCTCGATTCTCATCGAGGCCACAGACGAGAAGATCGCCCGGGTGAAGGCAAGCCGGATCGGCGACACGATCCACGACCTGCCGACGAACAGCCGACGGCATCACGCGAAGGGGGCGTCCGTCGCCTTCATCGCCGCGCCGGCCAGGGTGAGCCCGGTGGCGCTGGGGTCGGCGGTGGGCTAAACGGCCTGGCAGCGAGAAAGCCCGCGCTGTGGAAGCCGTCACCCACTGTCTGCGCCTTCGCATTCGTGGGACCTGGGGCCGAGACTCTTCCATTCCAGGCCCGTCCGGGCCATCGGGGCGTTCATCCTTGCGCCGGCCTGGAGCATCTGTTCGACCTGGAGGGATATGTGACCTCCCAGCAGTTCTACGCGCGGACGTTGCCCGACGCTTTGGCGCTGCTCAACCAGTTGGCCCCGACGCTTCAGGCGCTGGCCATCACAGACCAGATCCTTCGGTACGAGCCCAAGACCATGTCGTGCTTGCCGACCTCCTCGACACCTTTCACGGGCGCCGCCGGCCACATCATCGAACGCTGACAGGAAGGAAGGCCAACGTGAGCCAGCACGCCATTGCGTACGTACACAGCAGGAACATCGCCGATGAGAAGGCCCGGCGGGTGTTCCTGGCCGTCGCCGAGCAGAGCAAGGGGGAGGGCGACATCCTCGGCCTGAACCTGTGGGACGCCGACATCCCCGCACTCGCCCAACGGGCCGGCCTCGGCCCGGACGAGTTCCGCCGCCAGCTGCGCACGCTCAAGCAGCACGTGCGGATGGACGTCCTCGAGCACTCCGACGGCCTGTGGGAGATCGTCTACGGGCCGACGTACACCCAGCCGCCCCGGCCCCGGCCAGTGACCCCCGACGCGCTCCGGGCCGGTCCGCAGGCGTTCTGGATGCCGGGCTGGGACCACTACAGCAGCTGGGGCTACGACGAAGGACTGGACTGCCTGTACGCCCAGCTCTTCGCGAACCAGGACGACCGCGATGCCGCGCCCCGCATCTGGATCACCCCGCCCGGGTATCAGGTCCGCACCGTCGATGAACTCGCGGCGGCCATCGCCGAGGCCCTCACCCCGTACGTACCGGTGCCGGTGCCGGCCGAAGTCATCAAGTCCTGGCTGACCACCCCGCCACGCTGAGCGCGCCCAGGCGCCCTCTCCTACACGGTGTGCCCTGCCATGGCCGACGCCGAGCGCGCCCTGCCCGCCGGCTCCCACCAGGCGCGGCGGGACATCCTCAACCGCCGCCTCAACGCCTTTGGGAAGGCAAGGGCTACGCAGCCCGTATGACGCTGCGGGCGGCGACCGCGGCACGAGGCGAGGCCTCCAGAAACGGGGTGGTGGTCGTGACCTTTGGTGCTCGCCCGGATTTCGCTGTTCAGCTCTTGCGTGCCAACGGTTGGCCGGCGAAGCTCACCCCTGCCAGGCCATGGGCCATGAGGTTGCGAATGTTGCCGTGATCAGTGTCGTTCGGCGTCGCCAGCACACTGCGATAGTGCTCACCGAATGCCAGCAGCGCCTCTTGGTCGCTCAGCCCTTCCAGCAGGGCCAGTCCCAGCGTCTTGCAGGAACCCTCGTTCGCACCTGCGGCATTTTCCAGTTCCCCGTTGCGGAACGCCTGCGGCTGATACTCGTAATGCGCGGCGACGAAGGCCAAGGTGTTGGCGAACTCGTGCTCACCTGACGCAAGGCTTGCCCGCAGCGAGTTCAGATCAGTCATGGTGGTTCCCCTGGGTTGAACAGACGATCCCGTTGCCGTCCGTGACCGGACGACAATAACCCCCTTGAGGCCGGCCGGTAATGAGCGGCATCTCCGCAGGTCACGATGTGCGCCTGTGCGATTCGCCGAGAGCCGGTTCCGGGCCGGGCGATCGGCCGCGAGGGCCGTGCTGATCAGCAGGCTGTTGCCGTTCCCGCCCCGTTCCGCAGGGCGGCTCGGTTGCGTGCCGCGGCACGGCGGGGTCGGGCGGCCGCGTTGTCAGTGCGGGGCAGCATGATGACCTGCATGACCGAAAACAGTGCCCTGCTCTCTCCTGCCGCCTACGTGGAGGCCGTGACCACTGCCGTGACGGCGTCGGCCGCGTACTACGGCGACGGGACCACCCCGCTCGGTGATGACGAGTACGACGGGCTGCTGCGCGCCATCGCGGCCTACGAGGAGGCCCACCCGGACGAGGCGCTTGCCGAATCGCCGACCGGGAAGGTGGCGGGCGGGGCCGTACAGGGTGACGTGCCGCACTCGGTGCCGATGCTCTCCCTCGACAACGTCTTCGACGCCGACGAGCTCGCCGAGTGGGCCGCAGGGCTGGAACGGCGTCTCGGGCACCCTGTGGCCGGGTGGTGTGTGGAGCCGAAGCTCGACGGCCTCGCGGTGGCCGCCCGGTACCGGGGTGGTCGGCTCGTTCAGGTCCTCACCCGCGGCGACGGCTTGGCCGGCGAGGACATCACCCACGCCGCCGACGCCGTCCTCGGTCTGCCGCCGCTCCTCACCAAGCCGATCGACGTCGAGTTGCGCGGCGAGGTGCTGCTGACGACCGCGCAGTTCGAGGAGGCCAACCGGATCCGGCTCGCCCACGAGGCCACGCCCTTCGCGCACCCGCGCAGCGGGGCGGCCGGCACGCTGCGGGCCAAGGACCGCCCCTACCGGATCGAGTTGACCTTCTTCGCCTACAGCGCGATCGGCCTGGACGACCTCGGCCACGTGGCTCTGCTGGAGAACCTGGCCGCGCTCGGCGCGAACACGGCCGCCGGTACGGCCGTCGCCCCGATGCGATGCGAGACCGTGGAGCAGGTGCAGGAACGAATCGACGTGATCGCCGGCCTGCGCGGAGACCTGCCGTTCGGGATCGACGGTGTCGTCGTCAAGGCCGACACGGCCGAGGACCAGCGGCAGGCCGGCAGCGGCTCGCGCGCCCCGAGGTGGGCGGTGGCCCGGAAACTGGCGGCCGAACACAAGGTGACGCGCCTGCTGGCGGTGGAGTGGAACGTCGGCCGGACCGGGATCATCGCCCCGCGCGCTGTCCTGGAGCCCGTGGTCATCGACGGGGTGACGGTCACCTACGCCACGCTTCACAATCCGTCCGACATCACCCGTCGCGGGCTCATGATCGGCGACCAGGTGTTCGTGTACCGGGCCGGCGACGTGATCCCCCGGGTCGAGGCACCGCTGGTCGACCAGCGCACCGGCGCCGAGAGCCCGATCGTCTTCCCCGAGGCGTGCCCCCGCTGTGGCGACGCGATCGACACCTCCGAGCAGCGGTGGCGGTGCGTGCGCGGCCGGAGCTGTCAGGCCGTGGCCTCGGTGATCTACGCGGCCGGCCGGGACCAGCTCGACATCGAAGGTCTCGGCGGCACGCGCGCGATCCAGCTGGTGGAGGCCGGTCTGGTCAAGGACGTCGCCGACCTGTTCACGCTGACCCGCGAGCAGCTCCTCGGTCTGGAGCGGATGGGTGAGACCAGCGCCGCCAACCTCCTGGCCGCGATCGAGACCGCCCGCGGGGCCGCATTGAGCCGCGTGTTCTGCGCCCTTGGTGTCCGCGGCACCGGGCGCACGATGTCCCGCCGGATCGCCGCGTACTTCGGCTCGATGGCCGCGATCCGGGCCGCCGACGCGGACACGCTGGCCGGGGTCGACGGCATCGGCTCCGAGAAGGCCCGCGTCATTGCGGCCGAACTCGTCGAACTCGCCCCGCTTCTCGACAGACTCGAGGCCCAGCAGGTCGGCACGCAGGTCACCGAGCCGCAGAAGCCCGCGACCGACGCGAACGACGACGAGGACGCGAACGACGGCGGGGGCTCGGCGGGCGGCCCACTGGCCGGACAGGCCGTCGTGGTGACCGGAGCCATGACCGGCCCCCTTGCGGTGTTGTCCCGCAACGAGATGAACGAGCTGATCGAGCGGGCCGGCGGAAAGGCATCGTCGTCGGTGTCCAAGCGCACCACCCTCGTGGTGGCGGGCGAGAAGGCCGGCTCCAAGCGCACCAAGGCCGAAGAACTGGGCATCCGCATCCTCGACCCCGAGGAATTCGCCGTCCTCGTCGCCGCTCTCCTCCCCACCACCTAGCCATCGCAGCCCGCCGGCCCTCGGCACGGCCCCCGGCCCGTCGATCACATGGCCGTCATCCGGTTCCGGTGTCCCGGTACGTCAACTGCTGCCCGGGCTGTTGGCTGCCTTGGCCGGGCACGGCACGGACCGGATCGCGGCGACCGGGCCATGGTCCGTGAGCAGCAGGCGGCGCGGGCGTTTCCACGGGATGGACCGCGGGCGTTCCTACAGGGTGGGAGTCGCGGGTTCCTACGTGGCTCGCGGCGTGGATTCCTGCGGGACCGGCGGGTGGCATGCGGCGCGGGTGTCGTCTTCCTCCGTGCGCGGCCAGAATCGTCCTTCGAGGGCCTCGGCGCTGCGGTTGAGCCGGACCAGGACGTCCTCCAGCTCCCGTACCTCCTCAGGGGACCAGTCGGCGACCACCCGGGCCAGGCAGGACTGGTTGACCTCACGATCTCCGGCGAGACGGCGCCCGCCTTCCACGGTGATGCGCAGCTTGCGGGCCATGCCGCCGTCCGGGTCCGCGACGCGCTCGGCCAGTCCGCAGCGCAGCAGTGCGGCCGTCTGGCGGTTCACGGTCGAGGTGTCGAGCCCGAAGGCCTCTGCCAACTGCCCGATGGACATGGGGCCTTGTGTTTCGATCCGGCTGAGCAACAGGTACGCCGACCGCTCCAGGCGTTCGGGGTCGCGCTCGCGCCGGGCAAGCACCTGGTGCCGCGAGAGCAGCATCAGCTCCCGCTCCAGTTTCTCCATCACTGCGCCTCCCGCTCCTTCCGGCGCTCCATTATCGCCGACCTGTGGACCGGCGGAGCCCTGCCGGGGTGGTCTGCGGACGGCTCCGCGCGACGGCCGAGCCGCGGAGATATGCATAATACATAGCATGTGTATTATGCACTCCTCGTTGTCACCCTGACGAGCCACAGCTCAACCCGGAGGACCCGCATGACCGTCACCACGTCCACCGCCTCCCGCGCGGCCGAGATCCTGTCCCGGCCCGTCACGCTGAACGGCCTGACCGTCCCCAATCGCATCGCGATGGCTCCGATGACGCGGATGTTCTCGCCCGGCGGCGTGCCCGGCGAGGACGTGCAGGCGTACTACGCCAGCCGGGCCGCCGCGGGTGTGGGCTTGATCGTCACCGAGGGCACCTACGTCGGCCACGAGTCCGCCGGGCAGAGCGACCGGGTGCCGCGGTTCCACGGCGAGGACCAGCTGGCGGGGTGGGCGAAGGTCGCCGCCGCCGTGCACGAGGTGGGCGGCACGATCGTGCCTCAGCTGTGGCACATAGGCATGGTGCGCAAGCAGGGCGAGGCACCGTACGCCGACGCGCCCGCCGTCGGCCCCTCCGGCGTCCGCGTCGACGGCACCGAGGGGACCGGCAAAGCGATGACCCGCGCCGACCTCGACGACGTCATCGGCGCGTTCGCCGACGCCGCTGCGGAGGCCGAGCGGATCGGCTTCGACGGAGTCGAACTGCACGGCGCCCACGGCTACCTGCTCGACCAGTTCCTCTGGGAGCGGACCAACCGCCGCACCGACGCCTACGGCGGCAATGCGGTGGCCCGTACGAAGTTCGCCGCGGAGATCGTGGCCGCGATCCGCGAGCGCGTCCCGGCCGACTTCCCGGTGATCTTCCGCTACTCGCAGTGGAAGCAGGAGGCCTACGACGCCCGGCTCGCGCAGACTCCGGAGGAGCTGGAGGCGATCCTGGCCCCGCTGGCGGAGGCCGGCGTCGACGCGTTCCACGCCTCCACCCGGCGCTACTGGCTCCCGGAGTTCGAGGGCTCGGACCTGAACCTGGCGGGCTGGACCAAGAAGCTCACCGGCCGGCCGACCATCACCGTCGGCTCGGTCGGCCTCGACGGCGACTTCCTCCGCGCCTTCGTCGGCGAGGGTGCAGCGCTCGGCGACATCGACAACCTCCTGGACCGTATGGAACGGGACGAGTTCGACATGGTCGCTGTCGGCCGGGCGCTGCTCCAGGACCCGCACTGGGCGGCGAAGGTCCTCGGCAACCGCTTCGACGAGCTGAAGCCCTACGACGCGGCGGCGCTCAGGTCGCTCAGCCGGTAGCCGTCCGGACGGCCGGTCCGAGGACGCCCCGTGACGCCGATCCGCCGACGTCACGGGGCGTTCGCGCGCCGGTCAAAGACCGTCGAGCCTCGCCATCGGCCCGGCCCGGCCCGGCTCGCCGCTCCGCGGCGGGTCCGCAGCGGCAGCCGACCGCCCTGTCCGCCCCGGCGGCCACGAGGTGGGGCCACCAGACGGGGAGAGTCGGGTACCGCGATCGGTATGGCCGGGCGGCGACGGACGAACCTCCCGCCCGAGCCCGGATGCCCTTCCCGGAAGGTGTGCAGGCGTCGCCGACCGGTCCTGTACTTCCCCCCGCCGGTCACGGCGCAGACAGGCGGCGGGCGGTAAGCCTGCCGTCGGGGGTGAGGGTGAAGGCGGTGGGATCCATCATGCTGGTCACACTGGCCGTCTTCCCATAAGCCCGCAGAGTGAGATCCTCGGCCTTGCCGAGGTGGACGTCGGCCTCGGCCGCGTCGCCCCACCTGTTGAGACGCACGTGCGTCGACCAGCCCTCGATCCCCCCGTCGGTCCAAGGCCCCCAGCTGCGCTCCGGCAGGAGCCCGGACGCGCGGCCCTCCCGGACAGCGATCACGGCCCCGGCCGACAGCAGCACCATGATGACGGCGACGAGGGCGAGGCGGGGAACGCGGGCAGGAGTACGAGGGCGGGTGCTACGGAACGAGAGCGGCACGGCGGTTCTCCTGTCAGACAGCCGGTCGAAACCGCCGAGAGGCGGCGTTCGCCCGGGGAGAGGCAGACCGCAACGGAGGCGTTCCCTCCTCTGCCTCCCCTTCCCCCTACCGAAACCCGGAACAAGCCACTCCCGTCATCCGCAGCCCCCACCGCCTTCAGCAGCCCCATCTACCGCTCTTGGGCCGCCTGCTCCCGCGCCGGTGGGCCGCCTGCGCAAGGCCCAGGTCGCCTCAGGGCCACGCACCGGCCAGCACCACGGCAACGATCTCTTCTACGGGCCTGGCCTTTTGCCGAGTTCGCCGGCGCTGGGCCGGTCGGCTGGATCGTCCAGCAGTACGGGCAGCAGGACGCTCTGAAGGTCGGGCCAGGGCCGGCCGGCCGTGACGGAGACGCGGCCGGTGGCGATGTGCTGGCGGAGCTCATGTGGGCTCCAGGTCTTCCGGTTGATCCCGGTGGCCTGGTAGCCCAGCGGCCACCTCCCGGTGGTGCAGGCACAGATGCTCCCGGCGAGGGCGTACACATCGGCGGCCGAGGTAACGGCGACGGGCTTGTCTTCTCACATCTGGATCGACCCTGGGATTTTGACCCACCACCACGCATGCCCAGGACCGGAGGGGCAACGGCTCACACCCGCCTCTGCAGCACCTGCCCCCGCCACAACGCCCCGTCCGACCGCAGCACCTCGAACTCCAGGGTCGCGGTGAAACCCAACCGTCCATTCCTGGATCCGACGACGCCGCCTGGAGCAGTGTCGTGCCGACCTCGCCCGCCCCGACGCCGGCGCCGACCGAGTACAGATCATCGCGGCCCTCTGGGGCTTCAGCGGGCCGTCGGTCTTCAGCCGGGCCTTCCGCGAAGCGTACGGATTCAGCCCCAGCGAATTCCGTGCGCTGAATGCCGGGAAGTCGGGCGCTGAGGGTTGGCGACAGTGAGTCCGGCCAGTGGGGCGGCCGCCTGACCTCGACATCGCCTGCCCGCAGGGGCAACCTTCCGGGACCGCTCTCAGCGCGGCGATCCGAGGCCGCACTCACTCGGTCTGGGGCTCGGTCGACGCATGGTGGCGCCCGCCCCGGCCGTCGCCTTCTACGCCTCAACCGAGAGCGCCGACGGCCACCGTGGAGCATCGAGGCCGGCCTTCCCGGGCCTGCGGTGAGCACGGTCAGGCTGCCCAGGGTTTCCGAGGTCCAGCCGGTGAGCACGTCGGTGCGCATGGTGGTGTCCTTCTCCTACGTCGTGATGGAGGCGGAGGATGAAGGGCCCGCGTGCTTCGGCGTCGACGCCGTAGTGGGCGGGGGTCATGCCGATGCCGAGGAAAGCCAAGCAGCGTGCCGGGAACAGCCGGTCCGGCCGGCATCGTTGCATCGACCGGGGGTCTGGCGCTGCGGGGGTGGGAACAATGTCATCCGCCCCGGCAGGATCCGGCCTCCCGGGATCGCGGAACGACCGCCGCGCACTCGGACCAACACATGTCTCTGCAGGAGGACTCCTTCATGACTGACCGGCCCTTGACGCTCATGGCAGTGCATGCCCACCCCGACGACGAGGCCACGGGAACTGGAGGAGTCCTCGCGCGGTACGCGGCAGAGGGTATCCGCACGGTTCTTGTGACGTGTACCGACGGCGGTTGTGGTGACGGGCCGGGGGGTGTCAAGCCCGGTGATCCCGGGCACGATCCGGCGGCCGTCGCCTCGATGCGCCGACAAGAACTCGAGGCGAGCTGCGAGGTCCTGAATGTCACTGATCTGGAGATGCTGGACTATGCCGACTCCGGGATGATGGGCTGGCCGAGCAACGACGCCCCTGGATCTTTCTGGAAGACCCCCGTGGAAGAAGGCGCTGCCCGGCTCGCGGCCCTCATGCGGCACTACCGGCCCGATGTGGTCGTCACCTATGACGAGAACGGCTTCTACGGCCACCCCGACCACATCCAGGCCCACCGCATCACGATGGCGGCGCTCGAGATGACCGAGCTGACACCGAAGGTGTACTGGACGACGATGCCGCGTTCGGCGATGGAGCGGTTCGGCAAGATCATGCGCGAGTTCCATGAGGACATGCCGGAGCAGGATCCTGCCGAGGCCGCCGCGCTGGCCGAGATCGGCCTCCCCGACGATGAGATCACCACGTGGGTGGACACCACCGCGTTCAGCGGTCAGAAGTTCGACGCGCTGGCCGCACACGCCAGTCAGGGCGAGAACATCTTCTTCCTCAGGATGGGCAAGGAGCGGTTCGGTGAGTTGATGGGCATGGAGACCTTCGTACGTGTCCAGGACGCTACCGGCGCGGCCGTGCCCGAGAACGATCTCTTCACCGGCCTGCGCTGACCCGACCGTCCGGCCGGGCCCCGTCGGGCGCCGCAAACTGCGGATGCACGACGTGAGGTGCCTGCTGCGGCCTGTCTCGTCGTCGGGTACGAGGGCGATCCCCTCGACCCCCTGTTCAGCGACGCCCCGACCGACCCTGACTGACTCGCCTATCGGACCGGATCGGTGTCGGGGCGGCCAGCGATCCGCAGCCCTGACCGCTGCCTGCCGGCCAGCGGCGAGCGGTCAGAGTTCAGTGAGATCGGTCAAAGTTGAGACAGGACACCCCGTTCCGGGTCTGCTCGCCGGATCCGCCGGCCTACGGCAGGATCATGCGGATCGGCATCGGGGGGAAGGGCGGGATCAGTCAGGGGTCACTGCCACTCAGGGAGTGAAGCTCACAGCGCGGTGTGAGGACTGCGGTGGCGAGCTGGTCCGCGACGCCGGTCAGTTCATCGACCGGGCCGACTTCAGCGGGGTGTCGAAGCGGGCTGCCAGGGCTGTGCGGCCGGGTGGTGCGAGACGAGTGAGGGGCCAGCTCCCGATGAGGTCAGGCAGGCTCTGCTGATCGAGCACGGGGCTGTCCGGCTCCGACTCGTGGATGCGGGCGCGAGTCTCGTCTCCGTGCTGCGGGCCCTGAGCGAGACGCAGCCTCTCTCCCTAGGCGAGGCACGACGGGCGGCCGCCGACCTGGCCGGAGCGGGCCTGATGGGCACGGCGGTTGAGATGGCGTACCTCGCCGAGCGCCTGCGCGGCCGAGCCGTCAACGTGCTCGTCGAGGACCTGTGAGCGACGCCGCCACGCCGGGAGGAGTGCCGGCGTCCCGTCTCCCTGAGGGACGACCGGTACCGCGGTCCGCCTACAGCACCGGCATCCCGGATCGGTGCATGTGGAGTTCGGAGCGGACGAGCTCGAGGAGCCGGCCGAGCCAGTTGCGGCCCCGGCCGCCGCTCTCACCCCAGAAGCTCGAGTACACGTCCTCGTAGAGCAGGGTGGCGTCGTTCGTCGCCAGCAGGATCTCGGCCAGCTCGGGATGTTGGTCGTACTTGGCTCGGAGCAAGCTGGTCATGACGGCGGTACGGGCGTGCTCCCAGCCATTGCGCCGCGGCGCGTCGGCAGCGATCTCCTGTGCGGCGGCTCCGGAATCCGCCGTCGCGACCGCGTCGTGGTCCTCCTGGCGCGCGAGCGACAGGGCCCAGTAGGCGTGTGCGACCGAGGGGTAGCTGACCTCGCCTATCGAGATCGGTGCGGGGTAGTCGTTGCGCAGACCGCGCAGGCCTGGGTCCGTCGCCCGCTCCTCCGCCGCGAAGGGGGGCAGGTAGACCGCCGGAGTGTCGAACTGACCTCCGCGTTGGGGGAGGCCCGATCCGATCTCGATGCCGCGAGGGAGGCCAACCGGGACCTGACCAGAGCCCTGAACCAACGAAGCTGAGTCAGTCACCGACCCGGATCGTCAGCACGCGAGGCGATCCGGGTTTATCGGGCGATCGGCGCTTCCTGAGCGGACGTGACAACGGCTGCCAAGTCTGCACCCGCTCGAAGCAGTGCCACGGTCCGCATGGCGATCTGGTCAAGACGTTGTTGCAGGATGTGTTGGGTTTCTCCCAGGCCGTCGAGCTGGCGCAGGGAGACCATGATGTCGCGCACTGCGGGAATGCCATAACCGGTGCCGCGGAGGGCCGCGACGATTCGGGCCGCTCTGATCGCTGAAAGCCCGTAGCGACGTGCTCGCAGTGACGTCACTCGCTCGGGGATGACGAGCCCTTCCTGCTCCCAGAACCGCAGGGTTGAGGGACGCACATCAAGCGCTGCGGCCAGCTGCGTGATCGTCATCGCGTCGCTCTCCTGCTCGAACTCGGGTGTGTTCGTCTCACTCTGGATCGCACGCAACGCCTGTTGAGCACGCAGAGCCTCGTCCCGTTCCCGCGCGAGCCGAACGTACACCGCGCTGATCGCCGAGGCTGCCGCCGCGATCGTCTGCGTCCGCAGCTCCGCGAGCATCTGCCGGGCTGCGACAGGCCCGACAGCGCCGGCGAGCCCGCGATAGGCGCGAAGAGCATGCACGTGAGCTGATGTGTATGAACGGTAACCGTTGCTCGATCGAGCGGCTGAGGGAATGACTCCCAGCCGCTCCAGGTCACGCACCTGTTGCAGCGAGTACCCCGACTCTCTGGCGACATCGACTGTTCTCAGCGGTACTCGTCGCGAACCGCTCATGGTCTCGTCCACCAGCCAACCCCACATAAGCACTTGAAGGTAATGCTTGAACCATGAGTATGGAACAGATCATCACGACCGTGCGAGGCCTCGACGGCGCGCTCGTGCTTGTCCCGGAACCGGGAGGCGACTTCCCCGAACTCGCATGGGGGGACGCGTTCTTCTACTACGCCCCCGACGGCCAGACACCCAAGAACGTTCAGCCCTACGGGACGATCGTCACCAAGAACTACCCCGACGACGCCGCTTCCGACCTCGACCCTCCGGGTCGCTGGCGCGTGAACGTCCACGTCGACCGTGCGACCTTCCAGGAACTCACTGGAGAGGAGCCACGCAGCATCAGCCGCCCTCGCGACTACGCAGCCGCCGACAGTGTGATGCCGCACCCGGTATACGGGGCGCTCGGCTGGATCTGCGTCGTCAATCCCGGGGAGAGGACGACGGACACGGTTGTGCAGCTACTACGCAGCGCTCACGAGGCTGCTCGTGCGCGGTTCGCGCGGCGACACGAACCAGAACCTGCCTGATACAGCTCTGGCTCCACAGGTGTTGTACAAGATAGTGTCGGTCACACTGGCACTGAGCTGCACAAAGTGTTCTCCACTCGCCTCGCGCCACACGGTTACCCCCAGAGAAGGCGGCACACGGCTTTGGCTCCCTCGATCTGCAGGAGCGCCGGGCCGGTGTTGCCGATGGGGAAGAACAGCTCGGGGTCCACCTCTTCGCGGCAGATCGCGTGGTGGCGCCAGTCCATGCCGGTCACCGCCCCTCGCGGACGCGGCGCAGGGCCTCGTCCATGATCGGGTCGGAGTCGCCGTCGTTCCGTGCGATGCTGGGCTGCATCAGGTCCTCCACATAGGTCCTGGACAGCCCCGGAGGGTTCCAAGTCGCCGGGGCTGTCGTGCTGTTCAGGCTGTTCGTACGAGCAGCCACGGCCCCGGCCGCCCCTTACTGCGGGGCGGCCGGGGCCGTGGTCGTTCGTGCGGTTGGTTCAGCAGGCCGGGCGCTGAGGGTGAAGCGTGGTCAACGGGACCGACGGGCCGTCCAGCGGGGCGTCGCCAGCGGGCACCCTCCTGCGGGCAACATCGACGTCACCAACCCGGCCCAGCACCGCGTTCCAGTCGGCTACGCGTCCGGCCGGGGTGCGCTCCGCACGAGCGCGGAGGGTCTGGTTGGTTCGGGGGCTGAACGCCTTCGGGAGCACAGTGGTCGGGCGCCGGCTGGAGGTCTCGGCGCCCCCGTCCTGGAGGCGCTCCTGCCACTTCTCGAACTCGACGTCGACTGTGACCAGGCGGTTGCTGCCCTGGCAGCGGACGGCCGGGTCCCTCCCCGCACGGCCGGTGTCGTGCGGAACCAGCTTGTGCTTCTTGGCCTGGATGCCGGTGATCGGCACCCACGTCTTGCAGTCGGGGCAGATCAGCGACGCGCAGGCGGGGCGCAGGTCGTACTGGTGGGGGCGGAGGGTGGAGATGACGAGCGCCGGGCGGTCGTTGATGTTCCGGGAGCGGGTCCGGCTCTTACGGGGACGGGCGGTGCGCTCGATGGTGGCAGCAGGCATCTGGACTCCTCGTGAATGGAGTGGCAGGGGGCGCGTCGCGATGCTCTCTCCGCCCTCCAAGCCGCTCGGCAAGCCGGGCGTCCCGCAGGACAGACAGCGCACTGCGCTTCAACGTGCACGCAGTCGTCGTGCATCAAGGCCGTCCTTGCACCGCCCCCTCCCCTCACTCCGGCACCCACCCACGCGCCGCCGCCCGTGCCGCCCCAGGCCCAGCACCCGACCCCGCCACCAGCACCGGCACCGGTCGAACCCGCCGAGGTGTTCATCCCTCCGAAGCCTGCCGAGCCTCCGCCGCCAGTTCCTCCTCAGCGGCGCAAGGGACTGTTCCGCTGGCTGGGCAAACGCCGGTAACTTCGGCGAGGCGCTCTTTTGCCCCCGTCTGGGAGAACCCGCTCCTGGTGGGGCCGCTGCGGATAGGGTCGGGGCAGCTCGTGCCAGCATGGGTGTACGGGTCAGGCCCGGTGCCCAGAGCGCTCTGGGGGCAGTACCACCGGGCTGTCCCGCCCCGCATCGGCTATCGAGCTGCTCACGCAGCTGGCCGGCCTGGGCCCGAGGCCAGTCGATGGATGACGGCTTGATCCTTGCTGGTGGCCAATGACCGTGCTCGGCACCATTGGCTCTGTTGGTTGGTTTCGAGAACGTCTGTTGCTCAGTGACAGGAACGCTCGCCTCCTCCGGGAATTGATGTCGCCGAGATTTGGGAACGCCTACGTGCTTGAGCCAGGAAGGTGGTTGTGCTTGGCGCGGCGCGCGCTGCTTCGACCAGACCTGGTGTCTTCACGAGAGGGTTCGCGGTAACCCGTTCGCGTGACGTGCTCCAGCCGCGTACGTTCCGCGTATGACCAGGACAACGCCGGCCAGACCGGTTGCCGTGGAGGCCGTGTTCCCGGAGCTGGCAGCGTATCGAGGGCGGACGACCCGCCTGCACCCGCGGCCGGGGCAGCCCGGGCGGCACGACAGCCATGTCGGCGGACCGTTCCTGTGGCCGGGCGACGAGCCGTGGCCCGTCTGCCGCGAGCCGCACCAGCCCGAGACCGAGGGGTACGCACCGGAGGAGATCCGCGCCGCCCGGGCCGCGGGCGTGTGGCCTCGGAGCCGCCCGTGGCCCGGCGCTGGCAGCCCGGGGGAGGGTGGGCCGGTGCCCTTCGTGGGGCTCGCCCAGTTCTTCGGCCGGGACGTCCCCGGCCTGGCCGCCGGTCCCGGCGGCGCTGACCTGGTGCAGCTCTTCCGCTGCCCGCTCACCCACAGCCCGTACCTGGAGCGCCGGTACCTCCTGCAGTGGCGGCAGGCCGCGCAGACCGAGCGTACGGACCACTTCCTTGCCGCCGCGCCCGAAGTGCCGTTGCTCCCGTGGGAGGCCGAACTCCCCGAACCCTGTGTCGTGCACCCCGAGGAGGTGGACACCTATCCGTGGGCGGAGGACGACACGCTGCCCTCAGCTCTGATCGCCCGCATCGACGCCTGGGACGATGCCCAGACGGCTGAAAGCGGCCGTGACGCACCGAACTATCAGGGCGCTCTCTCAATCCCGCCCGGCTGGCGGGTCGGCGGCTTTCCCAGCTGGGCGTCGACGGGCCCGATGGATATCAGGTGCGCGTCCTGTGTCGCCCCGATGTGGCTCTTGCTGACAGCCGGGGGCGACGAGATGGACCCCGACTCGCACAGCTGGATGCCGCTCGAAGACCGCGATCCGTCCCTGCAGGGGATGGCTTCCGTCCGGGGCGGCCAGTCCGTCGCCCAGCCCACCCGGCTCCGCTTCGGCCGTGACCGAGACCTCCACGTCTTCACCTGCCCGACCGACCCGGGACACCCGCCCCAATGGGTGCTCTCCTGATGCGTCTCAGAGGCGGGTTCGGCCAGCGCGCGCCCTTGCGGGGCGCCGTCGCCCGACACGCACAGAACACTGTTCCTGCTTCTCGCCGACATCTTCCGCAGCAACAGGGCGCGGCCGTTCCCCGAATCCGGCGACAACCGTTTCTGTAAGTCGCCTACGTAGCCAGCCCGGCGAACATCAAGCACATGGTGCTGCCGACCAAGATGCAGATCTCGGTGCAGCTGACCATGCTCTCCGTGCTCGGGCGGCTGCCCGGCAAGGAGCGCATGATGGCCAAGGTCATGGAGCCGGTCCAGAAAGCGGCGAAGGCGATCACCCTCAAGGACTACTGAGCAGGCTCGTACCGCTGCCGCGGCTCAGGCGAGCTTGGCCGCCAGGATGTCGACCGGGAGGATCTCGGGGGCCTCGGCGAGCAGCTTCGGGGCGTTCTCCATGAGGGCTGCGGCGATCCTGCCCTGGAGGTGGGCGGTGCGGGCCTCGTCGCTGCCGAAGGCGTCGAAGACGCCGAACGTGGTCGGGCCGAGGCGCAGGGCGAACCAGACGGTGGTACCGGTTTCCTCCTGGGCCAGAGCGAGGGCTCCGGTGAGCAGCCCCTCGACGTCGTCGGCGTGCTCCGGCTTGGCCTCGATCCGGGCGAGCAGGCCGACGCGGGTGGTCTCGGGGACGGAAGCGCTGGTCATGGAGGCTCTCCTTCTACGGTGGCGGACCGCGCCGTGCGGTGCGCGCCGTGCGGTACGCCCACCGTAGGAGCGGGCCCCTGACCACGCTCAGTGGCGGATCCGCCGGATGCTTTACCGTTTCCGACATGCGGATCTCGGTGCTGGTCATGGACGGCCTCTTCGACTCCGGGCTGGCCACGGTCCTCGACGTCCTCCAGATGGCCAATGAGCTGCGGGGCGAGCTGCCCCATCCCCCGCCGCGCTGGGAGCTGACCCGGGTCAGCGGCTCCGGCGCCGTGCGCACCGCCTCCGGGCACGTGATCGAGGCCGTCGCCGTCGAGGACGCCCCACGGCCCGATCTCCTCGTCGTGCCGGGCGCCGGCCCCAAGCAGCCGGAGCCGCTGCTGGACTGGGTGGCGTCGGCGGAGCGCGGTCCGCAGCGCGAGGCCCTGCGCCAGGCCCGGGCCGACGGCATTCCCCTGGCGGCGGCCTGCACGAGCACGTTCCTCCTCGCCGAGGCGGGGGTCCTGGACGGGCTCTCCGCCACCACGAGTTGGTGGCTGGCCCCGGCCTTCCGGCAGGCCTACCCGCTGGTGGGACTGGAGGAGAGCAGCATGCTGGCCCACGCCGACGGGGTGATCACCGCCGGCGCCGCCATGGCCCACCTCGACCTGGCGCTCGCCCTGGTCCGGCAGGCGAGCCCCGTGCTGGCGGAGCTCACGGCCCGCTACCTGGTCGTCGACGACCGGCCCACCCAGGCCGGTTACGCGATCCCCAGCCACCTCGCCCGCACGGATCCCACGGTCAGCGCCTTCGAACGCTGGGTGCGGCAGCACATCGACGAACCCCTGCGGATGGCCGACGCGGCCCGGTCGGTCGGCGCGAGCGAACGGACCCTGCAGCGGGCCGTGGACCGGGTGCTGGGGGTGTCGCCCCTGCGCTTCGCCCAGACCATCCGGCTCGAACAGGCCGCCCACCTGCTGCGCACCACGGATCTCCCCACGGATGCCGTCGCCCGCCGGGTGGGCTACGAGAACGCCTCGACCCTGACCACCCTGCTCCGCCAGCGCCTCGGCACCACCCCGGGCCGCCTGCGCACCCCGGACACCCCCCGCCCGTGACGGGAGTTCTAGGCCACCACGCGCTGGACGATCAGGCAGGACCAGGTGAAGCCGCCGCCACCGCTGAAGCTGATGGCGTACTCACCCGGCGCGAGCAGGTCCTCCTCCCAGACGTGGGCGAGGTTGGCCAGGGCGTCCCCACCGCCGAGGTGTCCGGTCTGCCCACCGAGCTGGAGGATCTCCGCCTTGAGGACGTCTTCCATGATCGGGAGGTAGAGGAGCTCGATCGTCTTCGGCCCGAGCCGGGACAGCGTCGCGCAGCGGATCCGCGGATCGTGCGGGGTCAGGCCCGCTTCCGCCAGCGCCGTCATCAGCGTGCTGCGCACCTTCTGCGGGCCGATCTCGCCGAACCGGGCCATGCCGCCCGACGCGAGGAAGGCCTTCTTCGTACGCCGGGCGTCTATCGGCGCGGAGTGGGTGAGCGGAGCCGGGCTGAAGCCGTCGTCCCCGCGGTACATCGTCTCCAGTTCCGGAGCCGCCGAGGTGGCGTACGAAACGATGCGCAGCCCCGGCCCGGAGCGGGCGAGCACAGCCGCGGTGCCGCCGTCGCCGAAGACCGCGTCGTAGTCGCTGCGCCACCGGTCGAAGCCGGGCGCGGTGAACCGGTCGCCGGTGGTGACGAGCGCGGTGCGCACCGACGGGTCGGCCTCCAGCCGGACCGCCGCCGTGTGCAGGCCCATCGCGCCCACGTGGCACATCTGCTGGACGCCCATCGGGATCGCGTCCACCGCTCCCAACTGGTGGGCCACGTAGTGGGCCGGGGACCAGAAGTCCTGGCCCTGGTGGTAGATCCAGCCGTGGACCACCATGTCGAGGTCCGCGCCGGCCACACCCCCGAGGGCGAGGGCTCGCCGGGCTGCCCGTACGGCCATCTCCGGGCCGGAGGCGTCCTCGGACACGGGCACCTCACGGGCACCGGTCGCCCGTGCGTCGTCCTCGGAGACGAGTCCGGCGCGCACGGCGGCTTCCGCCGTCTGGCGGGTGTCCGGCAGCCAGGTGGACACGGCACGGATGGTGGGATTGTTCCCGAAACGCATTCGGGCTCCTTTGTCGAGGTTCTGTTCCCGGGTCGCCCGGACAGGGCGGCCCGTCACGGCGGCGAGGACACCGCGCCACCGTGATCCGCCTCACCCGGAAGGCAAGGGGGACGAAGGCCGTGTGACGAGTGCTCAGCTCTGCCAGGAATGCGGCGCGCGGAAGGCCGGCATCGGCTGCGGCCGTCGTCGGCCCGCCGTGGAGCCGGCGGACCGGGCGGCCGGCGCCCCGGGCTGCGGAGCGGTCCGGGCCAGGAGGACCGCGGTGATCGCAGCCAGTTCCTCGGCCTCGGGGTTGCCCTTCTCGACGCGCAGCAGTGGAGCGGCGACGGCGGGAGTGCTCACGTGTCTCTTCCTCCTACTGCGGTGGGTTGCCGTGCTTGCGGGACGGCAGGTCGGCGTGCTTGTTGCGGAGCATGGTGAGGGCGCTGACGAGGGTGGCGCGGGTCTCGGCGGGGTCGATGACGTCGTCGACGAGACCGCGTTCGGCCGCGTAGTACGGATGCATCAGCTCGGCCTTGTACTCCTTGACCATCTGGGTCCGCATGGCCTCGGGGTCGTCGGCCTCGGCGATCCGGCGGCGGAAGATGACGTTGGCGGCGCCCTCGGCGCCCATGACCGCGATCTCGTTGGTGGGCCAGGCGTACGTGAGGTCCGCGCCGATGGACTGCGAGTCCATGACGATGTAGGCGCCGCCGTAGGCCTTGCGCAGGATCAGGGAGATCCGCGGGACGGTGGCGTTGCAGTACGCGTAGAGGAGTTTGGCGCCGTGGCGGATGATTCCGCCGTGTTCCTGGTCGACGCCGGGCAGGAAGCCGGGAACGTCCAGGAGCGTGATGATGGGGATGTTGAAGGCGTCGCAGAGCTGCACGAAACGTGCGGCCTTCTCCGAGGCGTGGATGTCGAGGACGCCTGCGAGGGCCTGCGGCTGGTTGGCGACGATGCCGACGACCTGGCCGTCGAGCCGGGCCATCGCGCAGATGATGTTCCGGGCCCAGCGCTCGTGGATCTCCAGGTACTCGCCGTCGTCGACGAGCTCCTCGATCACCTTCACCATGTCGTACGGACGGTTCCCGTCCACGGGCACCAGGTCCAGCAGTACGTCGTTGCGCCGTCCGGCCGGATCCTCGCTCGGGTACGAGGGCGGGTTTTCCCTGTTGTTGGAGGGCAGCATCGAGATGAGGTAGCGGACCTCGGAGATGCAGGTCTCCTCGTCGTCGTACGCGAAGTGCGCGACGCCGCTGGTCTCGGCGTGCACGTCGGCGCCACCGAGCCCGTTCTGCGAGATCTCCTCGCCCGTCACCGCCTTGACCACGTCCGGGCCCGTGATGAACATCTGCGAGGTCTCACGCACCATGAACACGAAGTCCGTGAGCGCGGGGCTGTACGCCGCACCACCCGCACACGGGCCGAGCATCACCGAGATCTGCGGGATCACACCCGAAGCCTTCGTGTTCCGCTGGAAGATCCCGCCGTACCCGGCGAGCGCGGAAACGCCCTCCTGGATACGGGCACCCGCACCGTCGTTCAGCGACACCAGCGGAGCACCCGCCGCAATCGCCATGTCCATGATCTTGTGGATCTTCGTCGCGTGCGCCTCGCCCAGCGCGCCGCCGAAGATCCGGAAGTCGTGCGCGTAGACGAAGACCGTACGGCCCTCGACCGTGCCCCAGCCGGTGATCACACCGTCCGTGTAGGGCTTCTTGTCCTCCAGACCGAACCCGGTCGCCCGGTGCCGGCGCAACTGCTCGACCTCCTGGAACGAACCCTCGTCCAGCAGCAGCGCGATGCGCTCCCGCGCCGTCAGCTTGCCCTTGGCATGCTGCGCCTCGGTCGCCCTCTCACTCGGCCCGCGCCTGGCCTGCTCGCGGATCGCCTGCAGTTCCGCCGTCCGCGCCCTCGACTCCGTCGGCGTCCCGGTCCCGCTCATCGGTGGCTCCCTTCGCCGCGCTCCGGCTGCTGCACCACGAGACAGGACCAGGTGAAGCCGCCGTCTCCGGTGAGCACCAGCGCGAACTCACCCGGATCGAGGAGCCGCTGGTCCGTGATGTCCGCCAGGCAGGCGAGCGTGTCCCCGCACCCGAGATGACCGGTGCGCGCGGGCACCGGCCGCGGAGTGCCCGTCAGGGTCTCGCGCACCACCGGCAGGTAGACGGACTCCAGCGTCGGGGCTCCGAGCCGGGGCAGGGCGACCTGGCGAATCCGCGGGTCGCCGGCGGCGAGCCCGGCTTCGGCCAGCGCCTGGGTGAGCACCTTGCGTACCGCGTCCGGTCCGGCGTCGGCGGACGCGTCCCCGTCCGCCGTTGCGTGGACCACCTGGGCGACGAGCCGGAGACCGCTCCCGGAGCTGCTCAGAACCGCTGCGGCGGCACCGTCGTGATGTGCGGCGTGTCCGCTCGTCCCCCCACCGGAATCCGCGGGGGCATGTGCGTCGGCGGTCGTGACCAGGACGGTTTCGACCGCGGGGTCCGTGACGAGCTGGATCGCGGCGCTGTAAAGGGCCATCGTTCCGGAGTGACAGCCCTGCTGAATTCCGAGAGGAACGGCGGCGATCGCGCCTATTCGGCATGCCACGTCGTGAGCGGGGCAGCGAGAATCATCACCGTGCCGGGATAGCGAATTGTGCATCAGCAGGTCGATCTCGACGCCTTCGACGCCCGCCAGCGTCAATGCGTCGCGGGCCGCCGAAACGGCCATGTCGAGCGCGGACGGCGGTTGCGGGCCCAGTAATTCCGCCGCCCTCGCGGCGGGGCTCCCGCTCGGCTCGGGCAGCCATGTCACGGCCGCGTTGATCGTCACGGCCTCGCTGAAGCGCATCAACAGGCTCCCGTCCCGGACTCGGTCTCTCGACCCGAGTGGCCCCGTGCGGGCCACTGCGTGGGGAACAGAGCTCACCGGACCGCTCCGGGATACACCTGGGCCGGGTGCGCGCGGCGCGGTGTGCGCGGCGCGGGTCCGCCCGGCCTGTGGGGGGGGGTGCCTCTATGTTCTTCGTCAAGCGTGTGGTCAGGTTTGGCCCGAGGTTCGATCTTCTCCGTGGGGCATGAGACTGTCTGGTCGTGCCAGAGATGATGGGTGGGTTGGAGTCGGCCTTGGCTGAGGCGTCGTCTCCTTCGTGGAGGCAACGTGCTCGCGCTGGGCGTGACTTTGCTTCCTTCGCTGATGTTCCTGAAGCTGCGGAAGTGCTGGTGGGGCTGCTGCTGGATGCCGAGGACACTGCGGTGACGCGCCAGACGGCAGAGGCCCTGGCCCGTGTGGGGACGGCGGCCGCGGTGAGGCTCATCGCTCTCGCGGTTGTCGAGGCTGACGGCAGCCAGGCTGACTGGCTGCAGACCGGGGTTCATGACGCGCTCGTGGGACCGGACGGTGCGCCGGACGTCGCTGCGGCCTGCGGGGAGCTCGCACTGGACCAGGAAGAAGCTGTCCGGCGGGGTGCCGCGGAGATCTCGGCGTGGATGGACGGCACAAGCTGTTGACCTGAACCGATGTGCCCGTGGGCTGGTTCATGCAGCCGCCGCTTGGGGGAGGCGGGGTTCGTAGAATGTGCCGTCGCGGAGCATTGCGAACAGCACGCTGATGCGTTGGCGAGCGAGCCGGAGAAGCGCCTGGGTGTGGGTTTTACCGCGGGTGCGTTGGCGGTCGTAGTAGGTGCGGGAGGCCGGGTCGGCGTTCATGCAGGCGAAGGCGGAGAGGAACATGGCGCGTTTGAGCTGCCGGTTTCCGCCGCGGGGTGCGTGTTCGCCGTGGATCGAGGTCCCCGACGACTTCGTCGTGGGGGCGAGGCCGGCGTAGGAGGCGAGGTGGGCGGCGCTGGGAAAGCCGCTGCCGTCGCCGACGGTGACCAGCAGGACGGCGGCGGTCCTGACTCCGACTCCGGGCATCGAGGTCAGGACCGGGTGAAGAGGGTGGGCCTCCAGCAGGGTGCTGATCTGGGCTTCGAGTGCCCTGCGTTGGTCGTGGACCGCTGCGAGCGAGGCGGCCAGGGCCGGGATCACAATGTCGAGGGTGCCCGTGCCGGGAACGACGACGGTCTGCTCGTCGAGTGCGGTGAAGACGTCGTCGATCAGCCTCTGTGCCATCCGCGGGGCCTTGGGCCGGATGAGTTCGACGAGTCTGCGGCGGCCGGCCTTCCTCAAGGCGGCCGGGGATCCGAATCGCTCGAGCAGCCAGGTGACGGCCCGGTGGTCCAGTCGCGGGCCCAGGACCCGCTCGAGGCTGGGGTGGAACTGGGTGAGCAGACCGCGTGTCCGGTTGCTGGTGCGGGTTGCCTCGGCGGCGAGGTCCTGGTCGAAGCCCGTCAGGACAGTGAGCTCGGCGGTGATGTCGTCGGTCAGCTCCAGCGAGCGCAAAGTGTGAGGCATCGTCCTGGCGGCGTCCGCGATCACCGCGGCGTCCTTCGCGTCGGTCTTCGCCTCGCCGGGATACAGATCAGCGATCCGTCGCATCGCGAGTCCGGGCAGGTAGGCGACCTGGCAGCCCGCGTCCCGGGCGACGGTCAGGGGCAGGGCGCCGATCGATGCGGGCTGGTCGACGATCACCAGCACGGTGCCGAACTTCTCAGCGAGTTTGTCGAAGACGGCCCGCAGTTTCGGTTCGCTGTTGGGCAGCGGCTTGTCGAAGACCTTCTTGCCCGCCGGTGTCAGCCCGTGGCCGTGGTGAGCTGTCTTGCCGACGTCCAAACCGAGGAACACACCCACTTCTCCGGTGTCTAACATCGCGCCCTTTCCAAGGTGGTTGACCTTGCCGGCCTCGGCGGTGGCACCGTGCTCGCGCATCCACGTTATGCAGACCTGCCGCCCGCGAACTGCCCGGCATTGCGCCGGGCCAGGCGGTGGTCGGACCTCTCATCAGCGTCTCCGACGGCACCTTCCGGACCCGGCGACACCACCCCCCAGGTCATCGCTTCGACAGAGGGGACACAGTCATACCGGGACCGGAGGCCAGCGGCCCCGTTGCAGGACCGCGAAAAAGATAACGGGGGACGGCCCCTGGGCGGCGGGAGACGGGTCCGCACACGAGGGCCGCCGTGTGGCAGGGGCCGTTCGCAGCCGTCAGGGCGACCAGTTCTCGACGGGCAGCACCGCCACGCAGGCCTCGGCCCAGGGCTCGGTCAGGTTCCACAGGTCCATGGCGGCCATGTCGTTGAGCATCATTCCCAGGGACAGGAACTGCTTGACCGTGACGTCGTCCGCCCCGGACCTGCTCTGGACCGCATGCCACATGCGGCCGAACCCGGTCTGGACGGCGGCCCGGATCTCGGGGTCGTCGCACGCCGCGAAACCGTGCAGCTGAATCAGCAGGAACGTGCGGTCCTCGCGGACGAGCGTGCGGTACATCTCGCCCATCGCAATCAGGGCGTCCGTACCTCCGAGTTCGGCGGCGGCCCGGTTGAAGTTCTCGACGATCTCGTCGAACATCGCCTCGACAACTGCGATGAAGAGACCACGCTTCGTTCCGAAGAGCCGGAATACGTAAGGGTTGCTGATGTCGGCTGCCCGGGCAATTACTTCGACCGATGTTCCGTAGAAGCCGGTTCGGGCGAATTCTTCAGAGGCGATTCCCAAGATCTGCTTCCGCCGATCGGCGCCCGTCATTCTCTGCATGCCCATATGTAACCACGCACCTGCTTCTTGCCTTGCCCGGCGGGGGGGGGGGGGGGCGACGGGCGGCGTTGACTGAGTAGTGACTAAGTACTATCTTCCCGGTTGTGGCGCCGCTCTGCAAGCGGTCGGTCACCTCTTGTCGCCTGGGGTTCGGGACCCCCGCCGTCCCCAGGCGGCACCTCCCCCCCAGCCACCCCGACTTCCGTTACGAGCCTTGCGAGGTACCCACATGTCCGGATCCGCTCCCGCCACCACGTCCCCCGAGGCCGCCCGCGCCCTGTGGGCGAAGTGGAACGCCCTCTGGAACGGCGAGCTCGACTTCTCCCGCGCCGACGAGGTGCTCGCCGACAAGTTCACCGTCCACGGCACCAGCCTCGCGGGCCGCATGAAGACGGCGAACGTCGACCAGATCGTGGACCGCGCGGGTCTGGTCGCCTGGATCCAGGGCACCCGCGGGGCGCTTGAGGAACTGCACTTCACCGACGAGCCCGGTCCGATCGTCGACGGCGATATGGTCGCCGGCCGCTACCGGGCGACCGCCGTGCACCGGGGCGGCACCCCGGGCGCCACCGCTCCGATCGGCACGCCGACCGAGCACGTGGGCATCAACATCCTCCGCATCGAAGACGGCCGCTTCACCGAGTACTGGACCGTCGCCGACACCCTCGGGCTCCTCACGCAGCTCGGCCTCATCAAGGACTGACCGGCCTTGGCACCCCTGAACCCCAGCACCCTGAACGGACTTTTATGAGCACCCACCCCGTGACCGAACGGCCGGCCCCCGCAGCGCCCGGCCGGACCCCGCGCCGCGACTGGCGCCGCATCCTGGCCGCCGGCACGATCTCGGCGGGCATCATCGTCTCCACCCTCGACCTGACCATCGTCAACGTCGCCTTCCCCGCCATCGGCGCCGACTTCACGGGCGCGTCCGTAGCCGACCTGTCCTGGATCCTCAACGGCTACGCGATCGTCTTCGCGGCATTGCTGATCCCCGCGGGCCGGTTCGCCGACCGCTTCGGCATGAAGAACGTCTTCCTGACCGGCCTCCTCCTGTTCACCCTCGCCTCCGGACTGTGCGCCGTGTCCGGATCGGTGGAGATGCTCAACGCCGCCCGCGTGCTCCAGGCCGTCGGCGCCGCCGCGCTCGGCCCCACCTCCATGGGGCTGCTGATGGTCACCTACGGACCCGAGCAACGCGCCAAGGCCATGCGGGTCTGGGCCACCGCCGCCGGCGTCGCCGCGGCATCGGGGCCCCTCGTCGGCGGCGTCCTCGTCAACGTCTCCTGGCCGTGGATCTTCCTGGTGAACCTCCCGATCGGCGTGGTCGCCCTCGTCGTCGGCGGCAAGGTGCTCGCCTCCGGACGGGGCCCCGCCGGACAGCGCCGGCCGATGCCCGACCTCCTCGGCTCCGTACTGCTCGCCAGCGGCATCGGACTGCTGTCCCTCGGCATCATCAAGGCACCCGACTGGGGCTGGACCTCGGCCCGGGTCCTCGGCTGCCTGGCCGCCGCCGTGGTCCTCGTCGCCGCACTGCTCTTCCGCTCCGGCCGGCATGCCAGCCCGGTCATCGACCTCGCCCTGCTGCGGATCCGCGACTTCTCCATCGCCAACCTCGCCGCCGCGCTGTACTACATGAGCTTCGCCGCCACCGTCCTGTCCGTGTCGCTGTGGTGCCAGAACGTCTGGGGATGGTCGGCGCTCTCCACCGGCCTGGCCATGGCGCCGGGCAACCTGCTGCTGCCGTTCCTGTCGGTGCTGTCCGGCAAGCTCGTGGCGCGGATCGGGCAGGTGCTCTCGATCGTCCTCGGGTCGACGGTCATCGCGATCGGCGCCGCCTGGTGGGCCCTCGGCATATCCGTGGAGTCCAACTACCTGCTGGGCATGCTCCCCGGCGTCCTGCTCACCCGGATCGGCATGGGCCTGTCCCTCGCCCCGCTGATGGGCGCCAGCACCCGCGACCTCCCTCCGACCGCCGTGGCCACCGGCTCCGGCCTGAACAACATGTTCCGTCAGGTCGGCTTCGTGCTCGGGGTGTCGATCCTGGTGGTGCTCATCGGCAACCCGGTCGGCTCCGACGCCGCACTGACCGCGTTCCGCTACGGCTGGTGGTTCACCGCCGCGGCATCGGCTGCCACCGCCCTCGTCGCCCTGGTGCTCCGGTCCGATCGCCCCAAGGCCGGCTGACGTCCGGCCTGCCCCACCAGACCCTTCGCCCGGAGGCCTGCCCCTCGGGCCCCCGAACGCCGGATCCGTCACACGGAAGCCGGGTGGACACGGCTCACCACGCCGTGCCCGCCCGGCTTCCGTGCGTACGCGCCCCTTCCGGCGCACGGGTGTATCCAGCGGCGTTCCGAGCGCTCTGTAGGGACGGACGATCCGCCCGCACCCCCAGGAGCACCATGCCCAGCACTGCGACCACTCCGCGGCAGCACGACCGGCACACCGAGCTGTGGGACAAGTGGATGGAACTCTGGAACGGCCGACGGGAACGGGCCGACGAGATCCTCGCCCCCGGCTTCGTCCTGCACCTCCCGCAGTACGGAATGCCCGACCCGGCCACCCTCCGCACGTCCGAGCAGTTCGTCGCCTGGATCGACGCCTTCCGCTCGTCCTACGAGAACGCCCGTATCCGGACGGACCTGGGGCCGTTCGCCGACGGCGACCACGTCATCGGCCGGTGGATCTTCCAGGGCAGCTGGCAGCACGGCCGGCCCGCCGGAGTCACCGCCGCCCCGGGGACCCCGGTCACCCTGCGCGGCGCCGACATCCTCCGCCTCGACGACACCGGACGCATCGCCGAGTACTGGCTCTCCGACGATCTGCTCGACGTGTACGTGGGCCTCGGCGCCCCGCTGCCCAGCCCCTGACAGGGCCCCCGTCCCCCCTGCTTCCACCGCCGCACCCCGACCTGATCCCGATCTGTGAAGGAACCCCCGCCATGCCGCAGCGCTCTGGCCGTCTCGTCATCGTCACCGGAGGATCACGCGGTATCGGCCGTGCGATCGCCGTCCAACTCGCCGCCGAGGGATACGACATCGCCTTCTGCGGCCGCAGCGCGTCCGCCGCCTCGGAGGAGACCGCCGAACTCGTCAGGGCCCAAGGGGCGAACTGCTTCCACGAGCCCTGCGACGTCGCCGACCACCAGTCCGTCGAAACCTTCGTCAAGCGCGCGGAGGCCGCCCTCGGCCCGGCCTACGGGCTGGTCAACTCCGCCGGGATCGTCAAGGACAACCACCTGGTGATGATGCCGGTCGACGACTGGCAGAGCGTGATCGACACCAACCTCACCGGAACCTTCAACTTCTGCCGCACCGTCGGCTTCGGGATGCTCAAGAGGCGCGCCGGCGCGATCGTCAACATCTCCTCGGTCGCCGGCGTCTACGGACACGCCACCCAGGCCAACTACGCCGCGTCCAAGGGCGGCGTGAACAGCCTGAGCCGCACCCTCGCCAAGGAACTCGCCCGTCACGGCATCCGTGTCAACGTGGTCGCCCCCGGCTTCATCGAGACCGACATGACGGACCAGCTCAGCGAGAAGGCGACCAAGGAAGCCCTCGCATCGGTACCGCTGCGACGCTTCGGCACCGCCCGGGAAGTCGCCGACCTCACCGCCTTCCTGCTCTCCGACAAGGCCTCCTACATCACCGGCCAGGTGCTGCAAGTGGACGGCGGCGTGGCGTTGTGACCTCCGCGCACCCGGCGCCCGGCACGGGCGAACTGCACACGTGGTGGCTCTCCGTGCCGCCGCCGGGCGCGACCCCACGGCCCGGTCTGCACCCGAGCGACGAAGACGGCAACGGCGACGGCGACGGACAGCGGCAGTGGCAGCGGGCCACCCGGCCGGGCCGGTCCCTGCACCGCCACCGCCGGGCCTTCGCACACGCCGGTCTGCGCCTGCTGCTCTCCGGCTACCTCCCCGCCTCACGCGGGGAGCCGACACCGGCCCGCGCGGCGTGCCCCGTCTGCGCAGGACCCCACGGCCGCCCGTACGTCAGCAACGACCAGGGCCTCGAATTCTCCATGTCCCACTCCGGCGACGGCGTGCTCTACGCCTTCACGACGGGCGGCGCCGTCGGCGTGGACGTGGAATCCGGTCCCGTCCTGGACCGCACGCGGCACACCGTGTCCCGGTGGCTCGCCCCCCACGAGCTCCGCGCCATCGAAGCCGCGCCCGAGGGCGAGCGGCCCGCGGCGTTCCTGCGTACCTGGGTGCGCCGGGAGGCATGGCTCAAGGCCGCCGGAACGGGGCTGGCGCACGGAATGGGGCCCGCGCCCGTCCAGGTGCCGGGCGGGCCGCAGATCATCGATCTCGAAGTCCCCGACGGGTACACGGCCAGTGCCGCCGCCCCCGCCGGCACGCGTCACATCCGCCACAGACGGATACCGCCGGGACGGATACTCGACACGGCGGTATGAGACAGAGCGAGGAGCACCGGTATGCCGGATGACAGCACCCCGACGCCGACACGGCCGTCGGAGACGGACGCGGACACCGAGGCCCTGCTCGCCCGGCTGCGGGCGGCGGTGGGCACTCCCTCCGCCGCACTGGTACGTCAGATCAGTGCCTGGCCCGCGCCCTCGGGCGGCTCGGTCCACCCGGCATGCGTCCCCCGGGCCGAAGCGGATTCCGCCTGACGCTCCCGCTCCCGGTCCAGTTGCCCGGCCAGCCGGCGCAGCGCCCGACCGCGCAGCGGCCCCACCGAACCGCGGGCTATGCCGAGGCGCAGGCTCACCTCGTCGTAGCTGGGCGCCGGATCGGCGCTGACCAGCGCGAGCAGCGCCTGGTCCCGCTCGGACAATCGGGCCAGCGCGGCACGGATCTCGGCGCGGCTCTCCCGCTCGAGCAGCGCCTCCTCAGGACCGGACTCCGTGCGCCGGTCCCGGTCCCGGTCCAGGGTGGTCATGTCCTCGACGGGCACGTAGCGCACCGTGCGTTCGTACTGGCGCAGGCTCTCGCGCCGCGCGCACGTCGTCAGCCAGGCGGGGAACCGCTCCGGGGTGTGCATGCGGGCCAGGTTCTGGTGCACGCGCAGCCAGGTCAGCTGGAAGACCTCCTCGCAGTCGGAGTCGCTCAGCCGGTGGGACCGGGCAACCGTCCAGACCAGCCGTGCGTACCTCTCCACGAGCGCCGTCCACGCCTCCTGGGAGCCGGCCAGACAGCGTGCGACCAGCTGCCCCGGATCCTGCTCCGGTACGTCCGTGAGCTCACGGAGGACAGGCGCGGGTCGCGACTGCGTCAACATCATGGGTACCTCTCCGCCCTTCCGGCCTGCAAGCCGTCAACCGATGCGGCGGGAGCCGCTTTCGCGGCCCCCGCCGTTCACGTTCCGCCGGTGTCAGTCGCCGAGCCCACCGGCGCCGAGCTCACCGGTACCGAGCTCATTGGTGTCGAGGACCACGCACCCGACCTGGCCCTCCTGGGACACCGCCGTCACCACCGCGGTCTCGCCCGCGGCGGCCGCACCCTGGTCCTGCCATGCACCGAGCAGCGCCGCGATCTGGAGCGCGCCGCCCGAGCTGAAGCACTCACCGACGGTGTCCTTGACCCGGATGACCCGCTGCGGAAGCCGCCCGCCCAGCGCCGCGCGTACGGCGCGCTGCTCGACGAGCTCCAGACCCCTCTGGCCCGTGGAGCCGAGGGACACGGCCTGCACCTCGGCCGGGTCCTTCCCGCTGCGGACCAGCGCGGCGCCGATCACGGCGGCCAGCGCGTCGCCCAGCCCGCGCCCGCCGGCGAAAGCGGTCTCACAGGCCAGGATCCGGGCGAGACCCCGGCGGCCCGCCGCGTGCACCGCCGCGGCCGGCTCGATCATCAGGAACGCCGCTCCCTCGCCCACCGGGGCGTCGATGCCGAGCGCGCCCGAGCGGTGCCAGCCCCACGCGCTCTGCGCGCAGTACTCCTCGACACCGCCGACCAGGAGACGGTCTGCATGCCCCTGCCGCAGGGCGTTGCGGGCGTAGCGCAAGGCCTGCACCCCGGCGAGGTGGCCGCCCGCGAGCGTGGCGTTCACACCCTTCAGGCCGTGCCGGATCGCGATCTGGCCCGCCGCGCAGTTCATGACCGTGTTGGGGAACAGACTCGGGTTCACCAGGTACGGGCGATCCTGACGGAGCGTCTCCATCGAGTACTCGCTGGAGCTGCGGATGCTGCCCGTGCTGGTGCCGAGCACCACCCCGGTACGGGGACCCACCGGCCCGGTGTGCCCCTCCAGGGCGAACTGGCAGGCGAGCAGCCCGAGCCGGGTGGTCCGGTCCAGGTGCCGGTTGCCCTTGCGGCCGATGTGCTCTGCGAACGCGTTCTGCAGCTCCGGAACCACGCGGGCCCCCCGCGGCGGCAGCGCCTCGTCACCGAGGCCCTCCGTGTCCGCGGAGCCCTGACGCCCGGCGAGCACGGCGCGGGCGAGCTCCACCGGGTCGAGGCCGGCCGGCGTCGCGACGCCGACCGCGGTGACGGCGAGCGCCGCCGTCCGGCCGAGGGCGTGCCGCGACGCGACCTCCTCCGCGGCGACCATGGCCGTGGCGCTGCTCATGAGACTCTCCCGAGGATGGTGATGGCGTTGTTGCCGCCGAACGCGAACCCGTGGTTCTCCACGACCTGCGGCCTGGCCGGCCGCGCACTGCCCGGTACGGGGTCCACGCCCGCACCGAGCGCCGGGTCCACCTGTTCGACGTTCGCGGTGGGCGGCAGGAAGCCCTCGTACAGGGCCTGGCAGCAGATCAGCGCGCCGAAGCCGCTGGCCGCGCCCATGGTGTGACCGATGATCGACTTGATGGAGCTGATCGGCGGTATGCGGTCGCCGAACACCTCGCGGGCCGCGGCCACCTCGGTGGCGTCGTTGGTGCGGGTGCCGGTGCCGTGCGCGCAGATGTAGTCGATCTGCTCCGGGGTGACGCCCGCGTTGCGGTGCGCGTCCCGGATGCAGGCGGCGATGCTGGTCGGGTCGGGGTGCACCATGTGCTCGGCGTCGCAGTTCACGCTGTAGCCGAGCACTTCCGCGTACATCCGGGCGCCCCGGGCGACGGCCCGTTCGTACGGCTCCAGCAGTAGGGCGACCCCGCCCTCGGCCGTCAGGATGCCGCTGCGGTCCACGTCGAAGGGGCGGCACACCTCCTCCGCGAGCGCGCCCAGCCGGAAGAATCCGGCATGAGCCCAGCGGTTCAGCGAATCCGCGCCGCCGGCCAGCATGTAGTCGGCGTCGCCGCCCGCGACCATGTCGTAGGCGTAACCGAGCGCGTAGTTGCTGGCCGAGCATGCGGTGGCCAGCGTCAGCGCCTCCCCGGTCAGGCCGAGCTCGTGGTTGACCGCGGCGGCGATGCGCCCGGCGGGGGCCGCGGCCACCCGCCCCGGAGTCATTGACTTGAGGCTGTCGGCCGCCCATTCGGCGACGAGTTCCTCGATCACGGCGGACTCACCGCTCGTCGTCCCCATGACCGAACCCGCCCGGGCCGCCGCGAGGTCCTCCTCCGCCAGCCCGGCGTCGGCGACTGCCAGTCGCGCCGCGGACGCCGCGAACTGGCTGCTGCGGCCCCACTGGCCGGGGTCGATGCGGCGCAGCCACTCGCGGGGCTCGAAGTCCTTCACCTCACCCGCGTGGACGTGCGGGAACCCGGTGGTGTCGAAGCTGCTGATCTCCGAGGTCGTGGGCGCTCCCGCCCGGATCGCCGCCGTGAACTCGGCGGCTCCGATGCCGGCGCTGCTGACCGCGCCGAGCCCGGTGACCACGACCCTGCGGGTGCCCGGCTCAGACATTGCTGCCACCCGCGAGACTGCGGGTCACCACGGCACGGACGCCGTTGAGGTTGCCCATCTCGACCAGGTCGTCCTGCGGAATGACCACGCCGAGGTCCTTCTCGATGCGGGCGAGGATCTCGATGGCCAGCAGCGAGTCGGCGTCGTGGTCCTCGATGAAGCCGCTGGTGTCGGTGAGCTCGCCCGCCTCCAGCTCCAGGACCTCGATGATGATCTCGCGCAGCATGGTGTCCTGCTCGGCGGAGAGGGCGTAGGTCGTGTCGGTGCTCATGGTGAAATGCCTTTCTCAGTGACGGGAGGTGCGTCGCGACGTGGGTGTGAGCGGCGGGAACCGGCTCACGAAGCGCGGTGCGACAGGTGCGCGGGAGCCCCGCGGTAACGCAGGTTGACCGCGGATGCCTTCGCCAGCGCG
Organism: Streptomyces sp. NBC_01296; assembly: GCF_035984415.1. Lineage (NCBI taxonomy): Bacteria > Bacillati > Actinomycetota > Actinomycetes > Kitasatosporales > Streptomycetaceae > Streptomyces > Streptomyces sp. NBC_01296. Next base: position 424,377 of record NZ_CP130721.1, read on the forward strand.
ATCGGATTGAGGAAGCGCAGCGGCCCGATGAGCCGCGACGCGAACATGTGCATGTGGCGGGCCATCGCGTCATCGCGGGCCGCCGCCGAGAACATCAGCCGCTCGAAGGGGTTGAACGGCCGGGCGGTGGCGTAGTCGGCGGCCAGGTGCTGATGGCCGCCGAGCTTGCGCCGGTGACGCTTGGCGTAGGCGAGGAGCGCACCGTCGAGATCGCCCCGGCCGGTCGCGGCCGGCCCCACGGCATCGGCCAGCCACTGGGCGGACTCCAGCGCCCAGCCGCAGCCGACACCCCAGAGGGGATCGCCGGTGACGGCCGCGTCCCCGATGAGGGCGACGCCCTGGCCGACCGGCTTGCGCGACTGCAGCGGATAGTTGACCGTTCCGGTGATCTTGGTGATTCGTTCGGCGGAGTCGATGTCGGGCGCTGCGGGCAGGTCGCGTACGAACTGCATGAAGCTGCCCTCCAGGTCCTCACGGAAGGCAGGCAGCCGCTTCTTGTCGGGGATGACGGCGACGATCGTGACGCCGTCGTCGTTCGGCATCGCGTACGCCACGTCCGGCTCCAGGAACCAGGAGTGGGTGATGCCGTCCTTCAGGGGCAGGTTGCGGAAGTGGGCGAAGTAGCTGAAGCGCTGGTTCTCATGGGTACGCGTGGGCAGCTCGGCGAGCTTGGCGACGGCCGAGTCCTTGCCGTCGGCGCCGATGACCAGGCGCGCCCGGATCTCCCGCTCGCCGTCCGGCCCGTTGACCTTCACGCCCGCCACCCGCCCGCCTTCGCGGAGCAGACCGGTGACGTTGTGGCCGAGCAGCAGGTCGACACCCGGGGTGTCCGCCGCGTGGGCGCGGATCAGCGGGTCGAGCGTGCTGCGGCGGACGTTGTAGGCGTACGGCAGCCTGGGCTCGCCGGGCGCCGCCTTCGGCTCGATCCACCCCCACCGGGTGTACCAGCGCGCCTCGTTGTGGACGGCTCCGGCCTTCTCCAGCGCCGGGACCAGCCCGAGCCGGTCGAGGACCGGGTAGGCACAGGGCTGGAGGTAGTGCGTGCACAGCACCTTGTACGCGGCCGGGTCGGACCGGCGTTCCAGCAGGGCGACCCGCACGCCACGCCGGGCGAGCAGTACGGCGGCGGCGCAGCCCGCGATGCTCGCCCCGCTGATGACGACGTCATACAGGCGGTCTTCGGGTGCGGTCATGCGTGGTTCGCTTCCTCTTCGATGGGGCGCAGACCCAGCCGGGTGAGCTGGGCGGTGATCGCCTCTGCCACCGGGCCCGGCTGCTGCAACTGACAGAAGTGACTGAAGCCGGGGTCCTGATGGAGGGAGAAGTGCGGGATGCGCGAGCGGAGCGCGTCGACGGCCTGCGGGGGAGCGGACGGATCGCGAGTTCCGCTGATCATCAGTACGGGTACGTCGACGTCCTCAAGCCGCAGGTCAGGGCAGCGCGCGAGGGTCGCGTAGAACTGGAGGAAGCCGTGCGGCTCCACCCGTTCGCGGACCTTGTCCGCCATGGAGGCGAGGATGTCCACGGGAACGGTCTGCGCACGCGGCCCCATCTGGGCGCGGAGCCCGTCGGCGAGCACCCCGCGGAAGCGCTGGACCGCCTCGTCGAAGAAGCCGGGGTCCATCGGGCGGTCGTCCGGCCGGAAGACCGGCGCGACCAGCACGGACGGGACCCGGGCGGCTTCGACCCGCCGGGTCAGCAGGTCGAGCAGGGTGGTCGCCCCGTAGGAGTGCGCCACGATCAGGTCCGGCCGTCCGGGCAGGAGCGACAGGGCGCGTTCCAGCCAGGCCGGGGAGGTCCCGCCGCTCGCCCACCGGTGCTGCGATCCGTTGCGCCAGGGAAGGTCCAGGGCGTACAGGCGCAGATCCGGGGACAGGTGTGCGGTGAGCGGCTCCCAGCTCTGCCGGCTCTCCTCGAACCCGTGCACCAGAGCGATGCGCGGTGCGTGCGGGTCGTCGGTGGGGCGCTCCCAGATGCGCAGCGTCTCACCGTCGAACTCACGGTCCGCGTACTGCTTCCAGGAGGCCCCGGACGGTGAGCCTCGTTGTGCCGGCACGGGCCTCACTCCTCGTCATCGCCGATGTGGTCGGTGCAGTTGACGAGACCGTAGAGACAGGAACGCGCCGATGAGGAGCTGGATGAAGGGGGAGTTCCGGAGCAGTGGAGACCAGCTGGAGGGACACTCGCGGCGTGGTGGAGGCGGGCTTGCGTGAGGCTTTAGTTCCGCTTCGCAGCACCGGCCCGGCGGTACGCGAAAGAGCCTTCCACCTGCGCCGATGCCGCCCACGTCACATGAATGTGCATTGACAACTCAGTTCAGAAGTTTCTAGGCTATGTGACTAGTGGCTAACCACTAACTTCGGGGGGGTTGATGGATATCTCGGTGCTGGGTTCGTTACTTGCGCATATCAAGGGAGTCGATGTCACCCCGACGGCAACGAAACAGGCCAAACTGCTCGCCCTGCTGGCCCTCCACCGCGGCCGCCTGGTGTCCCTCACGGAATGTACCGAGGAACTCTGGGCCGGGCAGGCTCCGCGCAGCGCGAGCGCAGCCATCCACACCTACATAGGCAAACTTCGCGCACTCGCCACGACAGGCGCGCCCGCCACCGACCCAAGAGTCGTGATCGTCACACGGCCCGGCGGCTACCAGCTCAACCCGGAACTCACCCAGGTCGACTCCGACGAGTTCGAGCGCCTGGCCGAGCGCGGCCACCGCGCGGTCGCAGCCGGCGACGACGCCGCGGCCGCAACCCGGTTCCGCCAGGCCCTCGCCCTGTGGCGCGGCCCGGCCCTCGCCGACCTGGCGACCGGACCGCTGCTGACCATCCGCGCGAGGGAACTGGAAGAGCGCCGCCGGGCCGTACTCGACCGCTGCATCAACGCCGAACTCCGACTGGGACGGCACTACGAACTCCTGGGCGAACTGTTCACCCACGCGGCTGGAGACCCCACCCACGAGCAGATGCACGCCCACCTCATGCTGGCCCTCTACCGCGCCGGGCGCCGCGTGGAAGCCCTGGAGATCTACCGCGACCTGCGCAACGAGCTCTCGGGCCGCTTCGGCCTCGAACCCTCTCCCCACATCCACGCCCTCTACCGGGCGGTCCTCAACTCCGACCAGTCCCTCCGCAGACCCACCCCGACCACCACCCCCGACAAGCCCCTCGCCGCCCAGACCGCCTCCTGAGGCGCCCGGCGCAGTCGACGGGGCGGTGTGCCTCGTCTGCGATACCGGGGACGCGCGGGACGTCGGCGGCCACCCCGGAGGTGAGGATCGCGCTCGTCTTCCACCAAGCGCGCAACTGCGCGAGCGGCAGGGTCTTCTGCTTGGGCGGGCGGGTCTTGCGGGCGGCCATGGCGTTCAGCTTGGCGCGGGCCCGCTCGGAGACCACGGGCAGGAACTTCAGCTCGCCGTCGTCGTCGACGGCGGTGACGTACTCGTGCTCCAGCTCTTCCAGGCAGGCGGCGATCTGGTCGCTGCGCCGGGAGGTCCAGCGGATCAGCTCGTGCGGCACCCCGGCAATCTCCATCACAGGCCGGCGCCCCGGGGTGACGATGCGCGGCTCGGTCGCCAGCCCGAGCGCCTCGCAGACCTCTGCAGCAACGAGCTCGTTGTAGAGCGCGGAGGCGCACACGGTGGCCTCGTGCAGGGCCGTGGTGTGGATCGAGCCCCACTTCCCGTCCAGGCGCTGTCCCTTCACCGACAGCAGCAGATGGTCATGGAGCAGCGGCATCCCGGAGCGTGCCTCGTAGTGGCGGAAGCGCGCGGCGACCAGACCGCCGGGCGGCCTCACCCGGTAGATGCCGTCCTTGCCGTACCGGATCACCGCGACCTCGTCCTCGATCCACTCCAGCACCCGTACGATCGCCCGCTCGTGCGCGGCCTCGATCACCTGCCGGGTCTCCTCATCCCCCAGCGCCCACAGGAGGTAGATCGTCGGCTGCGGCCGGAAGACGAGATCGAACCCGGTGACCGTGACCCGGCGCCCGAGAGCGCCGGCCTTCACCGCCGCCTTCGGGGACTTCCCCGCGGCCAGCTCTTCGGCCTCGATGCGGTCCGCGTACGGGTGCCGGCCCCGCTCGCCAAACAGGTTCCGCAGCTGGCTCTCGGTGACCTCCTCACCCGGCGTCAGTCCGAGCACGGCCAGGCCGCGGCCCATCCATCGCCCGGCCGGGACACCGGCTTGCTCCTGGGCCTCGCGCAGCGGCGTGCGAGCCGGGCGGCGGCCGTCGCCGACAACGACCTGGCGCAGGTAGTAGCGGTACATCTGACCGGCCCGGACGACCCTGATATCCACTGTCATGCAGACCACACCACACGGCCCTGACCTGCAACAAAAGGCCGAGCAGCGATACGTCCCGCCAGGCGGGACCAGCGGACGAACTTTCTTCCCGAGTGCCCGCCAGGCGGGAAGCGGCACCGGCCCCGGCAGTGAATGTCATCGCTCTCCGGTCCCAACTTCCGCACCCCAGTGACTCGCCCATCTGGTCACCGCTCACCGGCCCCTACGCACCAGTGAGTCGCCAGTCCACTCACCACTCACCACTCACCACTCACCACTCACCGGTGACTCACCACACCGAATCCCACCGAACGCGATTGAGCACGACCAAGCACACCGGTGAGCCGAGTTCACCGCACACGCCAATCTGTACCCACGCCCTCCGGTACCGCGCCGGGGAGCCTTCATGGCGCAGGTAGTGCCCGGCCTGTCGCCGGGGCGCACGGATCCGGGCTGCCCTAGCGTGCCCTCATGTCCGATCCCCTGCCTGCCCGGAAACGGTCGGCCTTGCTCGGCCACCTGCGCAACGGGCGCGATGTCGCAGCCGCCGCGCAGGCCACGGGTGTCGAAGTGAAGAACGTGTTCACTGCGGCGCGTACCGATACCGCCCTCGCGCTGGCGTTGGCGGGTACCGACCCCGATGAGATGGGCGCTGGCGGAGTCGTGGCGCGGGCGGACTACCTTCGTCTGCTCGCCCTCGGTGCCACTCCCAGCCTGGCCGCGCAGATCCTCTTCGACGGGGCGGGCACGGCCGGCCACTGGCGGCAGGAGAACGCGGCGTTCGCCCGGGCCTGCGAGGCAGTGAAGGACATGTCGGTCACAGCGGCAGCCCCTGCCCGGGCGCCTCGCTTCACCCCCGAGCGCCGCCACGCCTTCCTCACCTGCCTGGAGAGCGGCATGACGGTCACCGCGGCGGCTGCCGAGATCGCTTTGGCCTCGCGGCTGGCCGCCGTCATGCGTAGGCGTCGTCAGCGGCCTTACGGCCTTCTCGTACGACTCGATGGCTGCCTCGACAATACGCGCCCACTCCCAGCCCGCTTGGAATGGAAGGCTCACAGGAGCAGGCCGCGAAGGCGCTTGGCCTCCACCATCGTCACCGTGCAGTTCGAACGGCCTTGCGGTCCGGGCACCTGTCGCCGGGCGTCAGCCTCGAGACCGCCACCGCCTTGACACAGTCCGGCGGACATTGAGCTCGATACACGCCAGAACTCCACAACCGGCCTCGCTACCAGCACTGAGCTGCCGCAGCCCTTAATTTAGGGCGCTCGGCGGAGGGACGGCGGGAGGCCACGGACTCCGTCCAGTCTGGCGCCATCCAGCTTCGCCCCGGTGAGGTCGGCGCCCGTGAGGTTGGCCTTGCTGAGGTTGGCCTTCGAGAGGTCTGCACCGTTCAAGTCCACCCCGGAAAGGTCCACTTTCGAGAGGTTCGCATTGGCGAGGTCTGCGTCTCTCAGGCGAGCGCAATGCCCACCGCGTTTCCTTCCCGTCCTAATATCAATGAAGAAATTGCCTGAACAGAGAGTCGCCTTGGTCAGGTCCGCGCTGGCGAGTACGGCACCGGTCAGGTTCGCGTTGTCGAACATCACGTCGGTCAGGTCCGCGCACTGGACGGGATCGGAATAGCCGCAGAAGGACGCGTCCGAGAGGTTCGCGTCGAGGAAACTCGCTTCGCGAAGATTCGTCATGCCCAGGTCCGCGCCGCTCAGGTCCGCGCCGTTCAGGTCCGCCCCGCGGAGGTTGGCTTCGGAGAGGTAGACGCCGCGAAGTTGCGCATCGCTGAAGTTGGTGTCGCTGAGGTCGGTCCCGGTGAGGTCCGCACCCACCAGGGAGATGCCACGCTCGCCATGCGCGTACCAAGGTGTCCACCCGCTCAGGTCGGTGTGACTCAAGTTGATCGACAGCCCCTTATCGTATTCGGGGCGGCGCCCGGCCAGGACGTTCATCACCGCGTCGATCTCGGCGGGCGGGGGCCCCTCGGTCGACTTGGTGCCCGTCGGCAGTGGAGCGCGCCGCCGTACGTACGCGGACAGCACCGAGACCACCGTCGGCTGGTCCCGGGCGGAGTCGTGCATGATGCGTTCCAGCGCGTAGATGCCGCCCAGGCGCACGTCCACCGAGGTCGACCCCAGGTTGCCGATCGCTGCGTTGAACCTGCTGGTGATTTGGCCCTGCTCGCTGATCCGCAGTTCCTTGCCGGTCTGGCTCACCTGCATCCACGTGAAGAGCAGCGCCGCCAGGGCTGCCAGCCCTGGCAGGCTGAGGATCAGCAGTGAGATCCCCTGCGTCGGGTTGCCTCCAGCGGCCGCACGCGCCCCGAACCGGCCCCTCCGCAGCTGGTGCCTGCGCCTCGCGGCACGCCGATGTGCGATCCAGCGGAGCCAGCCGATGCCACGTGTCCCGGTCACTCCACCTATGCCACACCCCACGGCGAAAGCGGCTGAGGAGCCACACCGCGAGACCACCCGCATGGGAGAGCCCGAGCGAACGGATGGACGGGACACGGCACAATCGGAAGGACCGCCCACCGTGACATGCACGCGTAGCCTCCTCTCTTTCGGCCCCAGGACGGGTGAGCTCGCATGTTCAGGAGCCGCGTATTCCGCGGACGGCTCTCTTACCTAAGGGCTTGCAGATCATCAAGGTGTTGCTTCCCGACCTGGGGCTCGTTGGTCTGGTATGCGCATCCCGGACGAGACCCGTGACCAACTCTCTGCGAAGTTCGCGGTGTTGTTCCCACATCTGGACGAGCGGCAGCGACGGCTGCTGATGGGGACCGAGGCCCGGCTGCTTGGGCACGGTGGCATCCGCGCTGTCGCTCGGGCGGCCCAGGTCAGCGAGACGACGGTCCGCAATGGTGTGTTCGAGCTGGAATCCGGAGAGGAGCCGTTGGGACGGGTCCGGCGTCCCGGCGGAGGACGCAAACGGGTCGCCGATCTGGATCCGGGGGTGCGGCCGGCACTGCTGGCGCTGGTCGAGCCCGATGAGAGGGGCGACCCGATGTCGCCGCTGCGGTGGACTGTGAAATCGACACGTACGATCGCGGCGGAGCTGGCCCGGGCTGGGCACCGGATCAGCGCCGATACCGTGGGCGACCTGCTGCGGGAGGAAGGCTTCAGTCTGCAGGCGAACGCGAAGACGCTCGAGGGCAGTCAGCACCCGGACCGGGACGCCCAGTTCCGCTACCTCAACGAGCAGGCCCGTGAGCACCGGGACACCGGGCAACCCGTGATCAGCGTGGACACCAAGAAGAAGGAACTCGTCGGCGAGTTCAAGAACAGTGGCCGCCAGTGGCGTCCCGCCGGTGAGCCTGTCCCGGTAGGCGTCCACGACTTTGCCGATCCGCAGTTGGGTAAAGCCGTCCCCTACGGGATCTACGACCTGTCCGCGAACACCGGCTGGGTCAACGTCGGCACCGATCACGACACCGCCGCGTTCGCCGTGGAATCGATCCGCCGCTGGTGGCTCGGCCAGGGCCGGGCTGCCTACCCGCGGGCGACACGGCTGCTGATCACCGCCGACGCCGGCGGATCCAACGGCTACCGCACCCGGGCCTGGAAGCTCGAGCTGGCCCAACTCGCCGCTGAGACCGGGCTGACGATCACCGTGTGTCATCTGCCGCCGGGCACATCGAAGTGGAACAAGATCGAGCACCGGCTCTTCTCGCACATCACGATGAACTGGAGCGGCCGCCCGCTGACCAGCCACGAAGTCATCGTGCAGTCGATCGCCGCGACCACCACCCGCACCGGACTGCACGTGAGGGCCGAACTCGACACCAACACCTACCCGACCGGAGTCCGCGTCAAAGACGCGGACATGGCCGCCCTGCCACTGACCCGGCACGCCTTCCACGGCGACTGGAACTACGCCCTGCACCCCCAGCCATCCCCGGTAATCCCGGCGGCCCGGGCCCCGCAGACGCCGGAGCCGGAGCCGGAGTGGCACCAGGCCCTGCTCTCAGATCCCGCACTTACCGGAATGACCCGCCGGCAACTGAACGACCTCACCGAGATCCTGGCCCCAGATGGGGATACCCGGCGCGGCCGCCCGCCCCGGCTGACCTTCCCCGACCAGGTCCTGGCCACCGTGCTCCACCTACGGGACGCCCTGGCCGCGGAACCCCTCGCCGTGCTGTTCGGCACCAGCCGCACCGCCATGCACCGCACCCTTCAGAAGAACCGCCGACTGCTCGAGACACACGGCATCACCATCCAACCCGCGACAACCCCACCCACGACCCTCGCCGCCCTCCAGGCCCGGATCCAGGCCCAGACCGGCGAAGAAAACAAGATCAAAACAACGGGTTAATGATCTGCAATCCCTAAGGGCTGTCCCGCAAATCTGGTGGGGCCGCAGCAACTCGGACCTCGCGCCTGTGGCAGCCTGCCGTCATGCCAGCCGAGTTGCGAGAACATGCAGGGCGTCACTACGCCATCCAGTTCCACTACGCCTTGCCCGACGATGCCTGGGCTGTGGAGCTGAGTGAGGCCGTACCTGCGCCGGCCGTGTGGGCCGAGAACCCTAGCGCCGCGAGGCACCTGCCTGGAGTCGCCTTCTTGGTGGCGTTTGTTCCGGACGAGGATCCGGATCTGGAACCGACCGTCCACATCCACAGCCATGATGAACACGTCATCCCCTACGAGATCATGCGCTGGTTCATGGAGCAGGTGGCCGAGCAGGTCGCACGCTGCCGCGCCGCGTTCGAGCAGGACGGGCGGGAAGCAGTGGAATGATCTCCCCGTGGCTGGTGTGATCACGGCGTCGGAGCCGTCCTAATCCGGTGGTAGCGACAGCCCTGAGAGACGTACGCCCAGGCTGTTCGAGCAGCAGAGGTTGGTCGCGACGGCGGTCACGTGGGCGTCGGGCTGACGCCTTGAGTCGTCCGGGGACTTGATCCCTATATCCAGAGCGGTGATGCCCGACGCTCTCGTGACCGCCATCATCGTCAACACTGCCCGCTTGATCACTCGTTGGTGTCTGTGGTGCGAGCCCGCCGCATGGTGACCCCATCCGGTTCCAGGAGCGGGGGCTGCGCGTGCACCTGGACCAGGCGGTCGCGCCGGGACGAGGACGGCCTTGAGCCGGTGCTGGGGGTGTCGGTGCCCGTGGACCGGGACACCTTGATCGACCGCTGGTACATCCACCGGATCCGCCTCGGCAGCGTCGGCACCAGTCGGCAGGTCCGCATCGGCACGGAAGCGAGGCTGGCGGGACGATCAGGTCTCGGAAATGTCGCTGTTCCGCCGGTTCAGGGAGCGGATGAGCAGCTCGGCACGGACCAGCGCGGCGATGAAGCCGACCGTGCCGAGAAGCATGACCGACCAGGCGATGAACTGCCAGGTCGATTCGGTGCGGAACACGTGCGGCGTGAACACCGCCATGACGACGGCGAGGACACCGAGCGCGGCCAGCCAGACGAGTCTCGTCGCGATCTCCCTTGGGTGTCGTCAGGACGGGTCCGCTGGCTGCGGCTTCCGGATGGTGTCGAGCAGCTGCGGGGACAGAGTTGCGGGCAGGAGCCACAGGCCCGCGATGCCGATGGTCGTGACCACCCATGCCTTGAATCAGCCCTGCGCCGGGTCTGGTTCGGAAGCGCGCTGCGCATGGTGCGCTATCGGGGAGGAGGGCTGGCGTTCGGGGTTCCCTGTGCTTTCGCTCCGTCCGCGATCTGTTCGCGTACCTTCCGCTCTCCGACGATGATCCGTGAGGTCACTGGACGGTCGGAGACCTGTGTGACTGTGACATGGCCACGCGGATTCACTGGTGCTTCGGATTTATCGGAGGCGTATTCGATCACCATGGCGTTCTTGCTGCAGAGCAGTGATACCCATTTTTGGGGGCCGCTGCCGGAGGCGCTGTTGTACGGTCCGGCAGGGTAGATGTTACTGCCCTCACCGCCAGCCGGCCACTTCGACACGAGGTGAATCCGATTGGCCTTTTGGTCTCCTTTTGCGTCGACCTGAATTCCGCAGGAGTCGCCGTTCGCGAACATGATGATGCGATCCTGCCCATCCCGAAGTTCGGCGAGGATTTTGAGAGTACCGGAGGAGGCGCTCTCTGCATCGGCAAGCGGATCGTCGGCGACGCTAATCGCTTCCAATTCACTCAGAGCAGTAACCTGCACGCCGGTCGAAGTGGGTTCAGCGTCCGAATCAGCTCCGCTTTCACATCCGGTAAGTAAGAAAATGAAGGCAGCCCCAAAGACTAAGGGCTTCTTTTTCCAGGCCATGGGGCTGCACCTCATTCTGATCGTATCTTCAGTGTGTGATCACTGTACCCACTGGTTGAAGCAGACACCCACGGGCTTGTAGGCCCATATCCTCTTCCCCGTGGGGAACTCGCCGCCGGCGCCTGACCAGGCCTCTCCTTCGAACACGTCGTAGAGCGGGAAGGCCTGGACGGTCCCGAACTTGCCGTCGGGCACCTCAAAGCGCGTCTCGTTCTTGACGCCGTAGGTGCTGGTGACGCTCCAGCCCATGCCTGCCGAGATTTACTTCAGGTCGACGTTGATCTCCTTCGTGACGGTGGCGGAGACACTCTTGTCGACCGTCAGGACGAGGGTGGTCTTGCCCCCGCCACTGGTCGCCTGGATCACATCGGTTCCGCACGACTGGCTGATCCAGTGCGCGTTCTTGATCCTGTAGAAGTCAGTCGTCCCTGCGGGCGCAGGGGATATGGAGCTCGGGGCTTCAGTTGACAGTTCGCCGCTTTCGGCCGCGCTGGAGTTCCGCTTGACCAGCGTGTTGGGTCCGGGCGTGAAGAACTTGCCGTCCGCGGACAGCGAGCTTTCGGGGACGCCTAACGGCTTGCCGTCATCCGCATAGGACACTCCGGCACCCGTGGTCGCGGTCAGCGCGACTGCCACGCCCGCCATGGCCAGAACCGTGGCGATTCCACGCCGGTGAGGTGAAAAATGTACGCGCTTCATTTCGCTCCCAGGTCTCTTCAATTCAGATCCGCCCGCCTCGTACTCGACATTCGCTGGCGGGTGATCTTGCCGTCCCTCAGAGCTTGTACGGCTTCACGCTTACCTATCAATCCTTTTCATCAGACTGCGCCTCAGGTCACACGGGAATCTCAGATTCACCTCAAGAGCGATGTTTGATTCAAGCCAGCACTCTCCTTAAATGACCGCACATAATCAGATACGAATCTCGGCGTTTCCGGCGGAGAGATTCCGTGCTTCATCACACGTAAATCAGGGACCCCACCTGGGTCATCAGCATCACGCCGGGTCCTGGTCGAACCTCGCGAACCATGGCCGCCGCGCTCCCCATGCACCGCCTTCCGGCCGCACAGCATGGTGTCTGGAAGGGCTCAGCCCGCCGCCGACCCCGTGCGCTCCCCGAATCCGGGGTGAAGCCTCTCGCGGCTCTGACCACTGGCAGGTCCACAGCGGCCTCCTGCCGAGCGCCAGGCCGGGTCAGGGATCGGTGACGCCGAGCTCGCGACCCGCGCCGCAGACCGCACATGCTTCAGCTGCGGGATGGCGCAGCGCGTGGAGGGCCTGGGCGCGGGTGGCGGGCCATGTGGCCCAACGAGCGCGGCGCTACAGGTGGGCCAGGTACTCGCGTACGGGGCTGGCCAGCTCGGCGTAGAAGTCGACGCGGTCCTGGGCTTGGAGGACTTGGGCGCAGATGGTCAGCATGCCGGTGCGGGCCTCGGGCCGGTCCAGGACGGGGGCCAGTTGGGCCCGGATGCCAGCGGCCGTCTCGGGTGTCAGCAGGGCGTACACGTACAGGGTGGCCGCGTCGTAGCCGTACGGGGCGCGGCCCCAGCCTTCCCAGTCGAGGATGTGTGGGCCGCGGGTGATGTTGCCGTAGTGGAGGTCGCCGTGGGCGGTGGTCCAGGTGACGTGGTCGACCTGGTGGCCGGTGAACTCGGGGATCACGCGGCGCAGGTATTCCTCGCGTACGGCCTCGCGGTCCGTCGGCGGCGGGACGTCGGCGAGAGCGTCCAGGGCGGTCGTCATCTCCTTCCACCACGTCTCGGGCAGGCCGGGGTCCTGGTCGAGGACGGGGCGCGGGGAGACAATCGGGTCGGGGGCGAAGGCGTACAGCTCGGCCCGGTAGGCGTAGCCGTCGGTGGTCCAGTCCCGGATGCGGAACAGGTCGGGGCGCGGCACCGACGCGGGGAGGGCGCGGGAGGTGGACGGGCCGTCCCACAGCTTGCCGCCCTCGGCGCCGGCCTCGGCGCAGACCACGCGGAGCCAGTGCGGGCCGGCGGCCGAGGAGAGGGTTCGGCCCCGGTACCCCCACGCCCGGCGGCCGGTTGCACGCAGGCCGAACTGGTCGGCAGCGTGCCGCTGGGCGGCCAGCATCCGGTCGACGGGGGTGGGGGCGGGGGCCTCGAACATGGCGGGTCCTACCTCGGTTGGGAGACGGCGGCCGCGTCCTTGGATACCAGCTCGGTGGCGAGCGCCGCGACCTGTTCCACGGTGAGGCCGGAGCGCTCGGCCAGGTCCCCGAAGGTGAGGCGTGCGCCGGAGACCAGGGCCTCCAAGGCGGGACGGACGGAGGTGTGGAGCTCCCATTCGTGCCCGGCGGCGCGCAGCACGACGGCCTCGTCGGCGCCCTCCAGCGCGGCCCGGGCGGTGGTGAGGGCTAGGACCAGGCCGGGGGCGGCGGGGACGTCGCCGATGTACGGCAGGGAGGGGCGGGCGGCCGAGGTCGCGGGCGTCCAAGTAGGCGGCGAACTCCGAGATGCTGTGATTCCGTGTGAATCCTGGCCCGGAGCCGCCTTCCTCCCAGGGGCCTGGGTGTGCTGGAACCAGGATGCTGCGGGTCGCGTTCCTGTTCCAGATCGAACCGCCCTGCCGCACTATGAAGTGGCGGACCGTCAGCTGGGGGGCCGTGTCGTGGCGAGGGGGAGCGGGCATGTCGCAGGGGTGGAAGATCACGGTCATCGTGTTGGGGGCCGCCGGGGTCGTCTCGACGCCGTTGGTCTGGTTGCTGGACGGCCCCGATGCGGGACAGCTGGCCGGAGCCTGCATTCAGGCCGCCGCTGGTATCGCGGCTCTGGTCTGGGCGTTGTTTCAGCACCCGGGCAATCGTGCGGACGATACGGCCGTGCGGACCGGGCCGGCCCGTGCGGACGATGGTGGAACAGCGCTGACGGGGGTCAGGCGCCCGCAGGGCCGGGGTAGTGGCTCGGCACAGGCGGAAAGGACCGGCGGCGCCACCGCCACCGGCGACGGCAGCAACGCCGTCAGCGGCATCGACTACACCTGACAGCACCCGGCCCAGTCAGAAAAGAGAAGGCGGGGGGAATTCGGTCGCGTGACCGCAGGAGACAAGGACCAGCAAGGCTCCATCGACGCTGCCGGCGCTGATGTCGCGGTGACCGATACCGGGAACGCTGCAGCCGTGTCGGGGGCCATAGCGGTAAGCGGCTACCGCGGACCAGTACCGGGAAGCGGCGGCGCCCCCGCTGCTCCGGTACGGATATCCCGGACGGGGGATGCGGCCGCGTCCGAGGGCGGGCTTGCCAACACCGGCTACATCCACCAGGTGAGCGTCGAGAAGCTGACCATGGTGCAACCCAGCGCGCCACGGGAACCGGCCCCGTGGCCGCACCAGGTCGGGGTCATCCCTCCCCGGGCACGGTCCTTCCAGCACCGCGCCGAGGCAGAACGGCTGCGGGTGACGGTCGACGGCGGTGGCACCGCGGTGCTGGGCCAGATCCTGACCGGTATGGGCGGGGTGGGCAAGACCCAACTCGCTGCCGACTACGCACATACCGCATGGGGGGACGGCAGCCAGGTGGGCGGCCTGGACGTTCTGGTCTGGCTCACCGCCAGCAGCCGGGAGGCCCTCGTGAGCGGATACGCTCAGGCCGGCATCGAGTTGTGCCGGGCCGATCCCAGTGATCCGGAGAAGGCCGCCGCTTCCTTCCTGGCCTGGCTCACCCCCAAAACGGCAGCCATGCCCTGCCGGTGGCTGATCGTCCTGGACGACGTCACCGACCCGGCGGACCTGCACCGCCTGTGGCCGCCCGCCAGCCCCAACGGCCGCACCCTGGTGACCACCCGCCGCCGTGACGCCGCCCTCGCCGCAGACAGCCGCGACACGGTCGAGATCGGCCTGTTCACCGAAGACGAAGCCCGCACCTACGTCACCACATCCCTGACGGCACACGGCCGAGTCGAGCCCGCCAACGAGATCACGGGCCTGGTCGCCGATCTCGGGCGCCTGCCGCTGGCCCTCGCCCAGGCCGTCGCCTACCTCATCGACTCCGGCGACGACATCGCCACTTACCGCCAGCTGCTGGCCGACCGCACCACCACACTCGCCGACACCGCCCCCGATCGCCTGCCCGACGACCAAGCCCTCCCCTTGGCCGCCGTCTGGTCCTTGTCCATCGACCGCGCTGACACCCTGCGACCCGCTGGCCTGGCCCGCCCCATGCTCCAACTCGCCGCGATGCTCGACGCCAACGGCATCCCCCACGAAGTTCTGACTAGTTCCCCAGCCCTCACCTACCTGGCCGCCCACCGCACCCAGGCCAGTCCTGGACTCGCGCGATGGCTGAAGTGGCGACCGGGCAGATTGCAGCGCTTCGCTGCGCAGGCCACGCGCGAGGACGCGATGGGGGCCCTGCGGACTCTGCACCGGCTCAGCCTCTTCGAGCACATACCCGGCACCCCGAACCAAGCCGTGCGCGTCCATCAGCTCATCCAGCGCACGATCCGAGACACGCTCACACCCCACCACTACAACCAAACCGCCCGCACCGCCGCCGACGCCCTCATAGCAGCCTGGCCCAAAATCGAGCGCGACGCCGCCCTTACCCAGATTCTTCGTGTCAACAGCACAGCCCTCGTCACCTGCGCCGAGGACGCCCTGTATCAGCCCGACCCACATGCGGTGCTGTCCCGCACCGGCAACAGCTACGGCCAGGCTGGCCAGGTGACCGCCGCCCGCGACCATTTCCGACACCTTACCGACGTCGCCCGAGACCGTCTCGCCGCCGACCACCCTGACGCCCTCGTTGCCCGGCACAACTTCGCTTACTGGCGGGGGGAGGCGGGGGATGCGGCCGGCGCCGCCGCCGACCTCGCCGAACTGCTGGAGCACACGGCGCGGGTACTGGGCGACGACCACCCTGGCACCCTCGCTACCCGGGGCAATCTCGCCATGTGGCGGGGGAAGGCAGGGGATGCGGCTGGCGCTGCTGCCGCTTTCGCCGAACTGCTCGCCGACCGCGTACGGTGGCAAGGGGAAGACCACCCCGGCACCCTTGTCGCCCGACACAATCTCGCCCACTGGCAGGGGGAGGCGGGGGATGCGGCCGGCGCCGCCGCCGACCTCGCCGAACTGCTGGAGCACATGGTGCGGGTATTGGGCGACGACCACCCTGACACGCTCGTCGCCCGGGGCAATCTCGCCATGTGGCGGGGCGATGCGGGGGACGCGGCCAGAGTCGTCGCCGACCTCGCCGAACTGCTCGCCGACCAGGTGCGGCTGCTGGGGGAAGACCATCCCAGCACCCTCGTCGCCCGGCATCACCTCGCCTTGCGGCGGGGCAACGCGGGGGATGCGGCCGGCGCCGCCGCCGACCTCGCCGAACTGCTGGAGCACACGGCGCGGGTACTGGGCGACGACCACCCTGGCACCCTCGCTGCCCGGGGAAGTCTCGCCTTGTGGAGGGGGGAGGCGGGGGATGCGGCCGGCGCTGCTGCCGCTTTCGCCGAACTGCTCGCCGCCCAAGCGCGGCTGCTGGGGGAAGACCACCCCGACATCCTCGTCGCCCGGCACAACCTCGCCTACTGGCAGGGGGAGGCGGGGGATGCGGCCAGCGCTGCTGCCGCTTTCGCCGAACTGCTCGCCGACCGCATACAGCTGCTGGGGGAAGAGCACCCCGACACCCTCGCGGCCCGGCACAACCTCGCCCACTGGCAAGGAGAGGCGGGGGACGCAGCGGGCGCCGCCGCCGACCTCGCCGAACTGCTCGCCGACCGCATACAGCTGCTGGGGGAAGACCACCCCGACATCCTCGTCGCCCGGCACAACCTCGCCTACTGGCAGGGGGAGGCGGGGGATGCGGCCAGCGCTGCTGCCGCTTTCGCCGAACTACTCGCCGACCGCATACGGAGGCAGGGGGAAGACCACCCCGACACCCTTGTCGCCCGGCTCAACCTCGCCCACTGGCAGGGGGAGGCGGGGGATGCGGCCGGCGCCGCCGCCGACCTCGCCGAACTGCTGGAGCACATGGTGCGGGTACTGGGCGACGACCATCCCCGCACCCTCGCCACCCGAGGCAAAGCCGCCTTGTGGCGGGGCAATGCGGGGGATGCGGCCGGCGCCGCTGCCGCTTTCACCGAACTACTTGCCGACCAAGTGCGGGTGCTGGGCGACGACCATCCCCGCACCCGCGCCACCCGAGGCAGCCTCGCCCACTGGCGCGGGGAGACGGCGGAGACGGGCCGAGTGTCGGGTAGCGATCGTTAGTGAGACACGAAGATTAACCTGGCGTTCCCGCAGGTCCAGGACGGGGGACAGCTCGGTTCGGATGCGGGTGGCCGCTTCTATGACCGTCGTGCAGGTACATGGGGCACCCGGTCTCACAGGCCTGCACTGCAGCGTGGAGCCGGTTGCATATCCGGCTGCGGAGTAGCGCGGGGGCCTTGTCGATGGGGACGAAGGCGATCTCGGCGAGCTCGTTGTCGTGCGGGCGGAGCGCTGTGGCCTGGGTGTCGTCCAGGGTGCCGGCGTCGAAGATGAAGGCGATCTGGTCGTCCCATGGGCCGTGGGGCGGTACCCAGTCGACGACGAGGAGCTGGCGGAGGGCTGCGTTCAGGCCGAGTTCCTCGCGCAGTTCGCGTATGAGAGCGGCTTCGGGTGCCTCGTTGGCCTCGGCCATTCCGCCGGGCAGGTCCCAGCCGGGCTTGTAGGTGGGCTTGACCAGGAGTACGTGGCCGGCCCGGTTGCGGATCAGGGCGTCGGCCGCGACGCGTTTGCGGGCCTGGGTGCGGTTGCCCTCGGCGAGGTAGGCGTACCAGGCATCGGGGTCATTGGGCGTGGGCCTCATGGGCGGGACTTCTCCTGGGCGCGGTGATGATGTCGGCCATCAGGAGCATTCTGGCCCGGCGTGCGTCGTCGAACCGCACCAGGTACTGGCCGACCGGCCTGTAGGCCTTGTGGGGCTCGAGGTGGCGGCGCAGGTCGTCTAGATGAGTCATTCCGAAGTGATCAGTGGTCGTAGGCGATCAGGGACCGTGTGATTGGCTGTCTGGTCTTGTGGTTGTGCCAGATTGCTGCGGCCAGCGCGAGGACGCGTTGGGCGACGCGGACGGTGACGCCCTCAAAGGTCCGGCCGCCGTGTTGTTCCAGGTCGAGCTGGCCTTTGAGGGTGTCGTTCACCGACTCGATCAGTTGCCGCACCGATTTCAGCAGTGACTCGCCCTTGCGGCGCTTCTCCCGCTTGAACGAGGGCCGCAGCAGCTCTGCCCCGCGCATGGCCAGATCGGTCTCGAATTCCTTGGAGGCGAAGCCCTTGTCCGTGATCACCAGCAGGCCGGGGCGGTCGGTGTCTGTGTCCGGCTCACGATCCAACATCGCCGTCAGCACCTCGCGCTCGTCCAGCTTCGGGTTCGCAAGGGACCACAAGATCGGCATGCCGGTTGGGGTGCACACCAGGTATAGCCGCAGGCCCCAGAAGAATCGGGAATGGCTGGCGCAGTACCCGTATCCGGCCCAGCCGGCCAGGTCCGACCGCTTCACGGTGGGGCGTGACCGGCCGCACTCGACCGGGGTGGAGTCGATGATCCAGTGGTTGTCGAACCAGAAGTCGGTGTCCGTCGCAAGGAGCCGTACAGCCCGCTTGACCAGCGGCAGCGCAGCCCGCAGCCGCTTGTTCCAGCCCGGCTGCTTCGGCACGAAGGGGAACATCTTGCCGAGGCGGGAGTGGACGAACCGCAGCCACCTGGACTCCGAGGTGAAGCCCAGCATCGCCTGGGCGACGGCGAGGCAGACGAGCTCGGAATCGGTCAGCCGGGGAGGGCGTCCCAGCCACCGGGTGTCCGTGATCTCGTCGTCGATCTTCACATACAGTGCGGTGAGCAGGGCGTCCAGGTCATTCGTCACAGAACGATCTTGGCCGCCCTTTCTGTCTCTCCGGCCGCCGGCAGGGGGCTGCCCGATTGCCCAGCTTCACGCTTGAGCAGGCCGACAAGACACGGGAGACCGGACGCCACCTCATGCCCAGTACCGGACCTCCCGGTCCGCGCTGTGGCCAAGAGCGCCCAGGGCAGCGCGAAGATCTCAGATCTTCCGCCGTCTGCTGCCCGCCGTTGTCGAAGGCTGCGACAACCTGGCCGTCTGCGCGTCCCGGTCCCGGCCCGATATTGCCCGAACCCCGGGCCGTGTTCATGCCATCGATGTCATAATCGGACGTTGTGTGGACAACGCTTGCGCCGCTCATCGGCGTCCTGCTCGGCGGGCTCATGTCGATGCTGGCCCAACGCTCGGCAGGACGCGCCTTGGAACGCGGCGAGGCGCGCCGCAGTGTCCGTGAACTTGCCGAGGCGCGCCGCAACGAGCGTCTCACGCACCTCATCGCATTTCTGTCTGCGGTGCAGGAAGCAGAACGAGTCGCGGTGGATCGGTATCACCACAACCTGGCTGACGAGCAGTGGCAGGCCCGGGCAAGGCAGGTCCTTGACAGGGTGTGGGTGACGCAGAAGACGATCCACGTACTGTGCGCGTCCGAGGTCAGCGAAGCGGCACGCAGCCTCGCGTGGGCAGTACAGGAGGTGATCAGGAAGGGCCCCGAAGACCCGGGAGAGCCACAGGATGAGAAGGTCTGGGCGCACATCCATCCGAGCCGACAGGCATTCCTTGATCTCGTGCGCGACCAGCTAGGTTGAAGCCCCGGGGAGGGATTCGGCAGCTGCCGTGAGCGGCCCGGGACAAGCAGCACCAGCTCCGGCCTCCATTGTGCGGCGAGCGTCATCTACTTCGCCGGCTTCTCGAGGGACGCAAAGCCCGCCTTGGCGCAGGCAGCATGCATGTCCACGGGCCAGCAGCACGCCATCGAACGGCCCCTTGGCCCATCGGCAAGCTGAGCACGATCACTTCGGAATGACTCGTCTAGCTGGTGGATGACGCGTACGGAGCTGAGGGTGGGGCTGGTGGTGAGGAGGTTGTGGCCGACCTTGCGGCGTCGAGGTCGCGGCGGCGGATGTGGATGTCGACCAGGGTGATCCGGGTCAGGGCCAGGGAGCGGGCACGGCCGGCCTCGCGCAGGGTGAGGGCCTGCTCGGCCTGGGCGAGGGCTTGGTCATAGCGGCCGAGGTCTTTGAGGATCAGTGCGGATTCGCTGGCCAGCGCGGCAGTGTCGAAGGGGCTGAGCCAGGGGTGGACGGTGTCTGAGGTTCCCGCGATGTCGGCTAGGGCTTGGTCGAGAGCGCGCTGGGCGGGGAGTGCTGGGCTGCTGCGGCCAGCGCGCGGGCGGTCATGGTGTGCAAGCGGGCGGTCAGGGCGGGGATGCGGGGGCCTTGGGCTGCGAGGTGGAGACCGGTCTTGGCCCAGCGGGCCGCTCCGGGCACGTCGTTGGTGTGCAGGGCGAGGTGGCTGGCGCTCGCGGCGATGTTGGCGGCGAGCGGGGCGTCGCCGGAGACGCGGGCGAGCGGAAGTGCGCGGGTGAGGTGTTTGACGGCGAGCTCGTCGTGGGCGGAGTCGTGAGCCATCCAGCCGGCCGGCTCCGTGAGGGCCGCAGCCGCCGCGAAGACGCCCGTACCGCTGGCGGGGTCGACGAGGCGGGGTGCGACCTGGTCCCTCAGATGCCGGGAAACGGCCGCGTGGAGGCGGCCGCCCCCTCTTTGGGAATCAACGCGCTCGGATGAAGGCTCCGATCTCGGCTGTCCCAGGCCGGTAGCCGTCGGACGTGTCCACGATCAGGGCGGGCGCGTCGAGGGAGATGTCGACGAACCCCTCGGGACTGTAGGCGCCGACGGCGATGTCGGTGAGGAGCTGCCGGTCACCGTGGGCCGCGCGATGCCTGTCCGAGGCAGCACGTTCGGTCATGCGCTCGATAATGGTCGGTGTTGGAGTGGTGCACCGGATGATGCGAAGGTCGGCGATCTTCGTGAGGGGTTCGAGGCCGGGGCGCCAGAGCCGGTCCTGGTAAGCGGCCTCGGCGACGACGGTGACGCCGGCCTCAAGGAGCACACTGAGGGTGTCGAAGAAGGCGTGCATGGCCGGGATGTTGAGGGGGTCGTCCCCGCCAGGCTCATAGGCCGCGGTGCTCATGACCATGCCCTGCTTGATCTCGTCACGGATGATCGCGGGGCAGCCGAGTTCCTTGGCGAGGCTGTGCGCGAGGGTGGTCTTTCCGGTGCCGGGGGGACCGCTGACCACCGCGAGGGTCGGCCGTGTTGGCATTCGCTGAGCTCCCGAGGGGTGAGCCGGTACGTCGGCGCCTGGTCAGGCGAGGGGCCGGGCCGGAGTCTTGATGAGCTGAAAGGCGATGAATCCGGGCTGTCGGTTCAGTTTCTCGTACGTGGCGGGGTACTCGTGGGGCATTGAGGCGGCGGGTCGGTGTTCGACGAGGCGGTCGATGGTGAGCCCGGCTGCGGAGAACTCGGTCACCCACGCCTGGAGGGGCTGGCGCCAGTAGCGGTGCGTCATGCCGTTGGACCAGGTTTCCTCTGCTCGGCGGGCGTCGAAGTAGCTGCCGCCGTTGGTGAGCCAGTCGGCGGTGGGGTGGCTGGTGGAAACGATGATCCGGCCAGCAGGGTGCAGCACGCGAGATAGTTCGGTCAGGGTGCGGACGCGGTCCTCGACGTAGTGGAGGACGAGCGCGAGCAGGACGATGTCGAAGCGGGAGTCGGCGGCCCAGGTGAGTGGTTCGTTGAGGTCGTGCTGCCGGACTTCGACGTGGGGCCCGAGGCGGGTGCGGGTGTGACGGACCATGTCGGCGCTCTGGTCGATCCCCACCACGTTGGCACTGCGGGCCTTGAGCTCGGCGAGGTAGAGGCCAGGGCCGCAGCCGGCGTCGAGGATGCGCTTCCCCTGTACGTCGCCGAGGAGTTCGAGGACGGTGGGGCGGTCGTAGTGGGCGTTGTACGGGCTGTCGGCGGCCTCCCGGGCGAAGGTGTCCGCGAACCCGTCGTACGGGGCCTCACTTCGTGGCATGGGTGCCTCCGGACAGCGTCGGGACTGCCGGCAAGGGAGAGCTCTCCCGGCTCCACTGCCCCAAGGACGGGAGCAGCTGATCGAGGAGCGTTCGGTCCGGTTCACGCCCGGCGCTGAACGTGGCGTGGAGGCTGCGGATGGCGTGCTCGAACAGGTGCGGGGCGACGGGCAGGCCCCCGGCGACACGTGTGTCGAGCCGGTGGTCGAACTCCCGGAACCACTGCCGGTACGCCTCCGTGCGCCGGTCCGGGGCTGGCCACCGCTGATAGACCGTGGCTCGGGCACGGGTGAAGGGGGTGGGGCTGGTCTGGTACGCGCTGGCGACGGCCCCGGGGCGGGGCAGCTGGTGGTAGATGCAGGTCAGGGTGTTGAGGCGGGTGAAGCGGTAGCCGGCGGTGTGGTGGAGGGCGAGGAGGAAGTCCCAGTCTTCGCAGTGGGTCATGGTCTCGTCAAAGCGGACCGGGGCGGAGGAGGGGTTGCGGATCACGAGGGAGCCGGTGTGGATGGTGTTGGCCACGGCGAGGAAGGCGGCGTCGAAGGGGTAGTCCTTGCGGGGCAGGCCGTGAGAGATGCGCGGCAGGTCCTCGATCCACGTCGGGCTGACGAGGGCCTGGCCGTAGACGGCGTCTGCCTGACCCCTGCGGAGGATGTCGGCGGCGTCCGCGAGGTGCTGGGGCAGGAAGACGTCATCGTCGTCGAGGAACGCGACGTGCTCGCCCTGGGCGTAGATGAGGGCCGCGTTGCGGGCGTGAGAGACGCCGCGCGGTTGGGCGGTGTCGAGAAGAGTGATGGGCAGCTCGTGCTGCCAGCGGCCGACGACCTGGTCAACGGGGGTTCCGCCGTCACGGGCGACGATGACCTCGAAGTGGCGGTAGGTCTGGCGGGCGAGGCTGCGCAGGGCGCGATGGAGCGGGCCAGGGCGGTCGCGGGTCGGGATGATCACGCTGATCACAGTGCGCTCCGCACGGGGGTGCCAAGTCGGAAGGACACTTTCGCCTCGGCCAGGGTGCGGGCGGGGAGGTCGCCCTCGCCCAGGCGGGCCGTGGCGGAAGGGTGGACGGCGGCGAGGCGGTAGAACTCGGCGCGCGAGCGGCCCTCGACCGTCGCCTTGGTGGCCACCTGCACGCTCCACTGCTCCTGGCCCTGGTGGTTGATGATCAGGCCGCGGCCTGCCTGGGCGTCGCTGATGAGGATGTTGCCGTCTGGCAGGCGCTCGCAGCCGCCGGCCATCTCGCAGAACAGGCCCAGGTTGTGCTGCCACGGGACGGTACGGGTGCGCGGCTCGACCTGCAGGATGCGGGAGCGGCCGTGGGCGCGGCCGTTGTCGAACACGAGGATGGTGGCATCCGGCTGGACGGAGGGCTGGTGCTGCCCGGACAGCTCGCCGGGCCCCCACCACCACCGCACCGTCCGGGTGGTCAGGTCGAGTACGGCGATCAGGTCCAGGTTCCGCAGCGATACCAGTACGTCCCCGGCTGCCCATAGCCCGGCGGGGTGCGCGGTGGTGAGGATCTCGAGGGTGTTGGTGTGGAGGATGTCGCTGGGGGAGCCGGGCCGGGCCCGCAGGAAACGGGAGATCTCACGGCCGCGCAGCCAGCCGTTCGGTCCTTCCAGCCGCGGGGCGAGCGCGGCCGGGTCGGCGATCCGGCCTGCGGCGCGATGGTGGTCGATCGCCTCGGTGATCATGGCTGCCAGGGCAGGGTCGGTGGTCAGGGTCTCGTACAGGGAGTGGGCGTCGCGCAGTTGTCCGTCCGGTCCGAGGACGGTGATGGAGTTGTCCAGTAGGAGGTGCTGGCCGCCCGTGCAGGGGACGGGTCGGGGCTCCTCGGTCAGGACGTAGATCTCGCCGTTGGGGCTGATGTCGAGGTCGTGGTGGACGGGGAGGTCGGCCCGCCAGGTGAGGGTGGAGTCGGGGGCGAGTTTGAGCAGGGTGTGCAGCGGCACCATCGCGTACAGCGACCCGTCGGGGCCGAGCTCGACGTGGTTCCAGCCGCGCAGGTAGGACGGCGGCCTGGTCTCGATGTCCGGCTGTCCGATCGGGCTTGCCCAGGCGTGGACGAGGCGGGCCTGGTCGTCGATGACGCACGCGAACGGCCGGGGGTAGGACGCAGACGGGGAGAGCAGGAACAGGCGTTCGCCCGAAGACGGCATGCGGGTGCTCCTCAGGTAGATGTGGCGCGAGAACGGATGGGTCAGCTGGGCAGGGGCGCGTTGAACTCGCGGCGGACGGCGTCGGTCAGCTCGCGGGCGACCTGCTCGGCGATGTACTTGCCGAGGTCGCTACTGGCGTGGGCGGCGGAGTAGACGATGCCGGCGCTGGTGGCCGTGTCGGCCGGCGGCGGGTAAAGGTGGTAGCGGATCCGGCGCGGGTGCTCCTGGCCGCCGTCGGCGGGCAGCCGGTCGGGCTGGGCGGCGTGCGGGCTGATGTGCATCACCAGGCTGGACTCGACCATCCCGGCGTGGTGGTCGTCGCTCCGGGCGGTGCCCGTTTCCGCGGCGAGGGCGTCGCGGAAGTCCTCGCCGACGACGTCCCACCAGTTCACGATCATCACCCTGCTGCGGGGCACGCGGTCGGTCACCTCGCGGGCGGCCTCGCACAGGAAGCTGATGTTGTCGATGGCCGAGTTGAGCAGGACCAGCCGCCGGTATCCGTGGCCGGCCAGGGAGGTCAGTATCTCGGTGATCAGGGCGGTGAAGGTGGTTCCGGTGATGCTGATGACGCCGGGGAAGGTGCCGCCGAGCCGCTGCGCGGGGGTGGCGACGCCGTAGCCGACGGCGGGAGCGATGTGCGCGCCGAGGTCATCGGCGAGGTGGCGGGCGAAGTGTTCGCTGATCATGGTGTCGGAGCCGAGCGGCAGGTGCGGGCCGTGCGGTTCGAGGGCTCCGACGGGCACCACGGCGAAGTCGTCGGGGGCCGGGGCCAGGTCAGGCCAGGTCATGTCGCCGATGAGCACGGGGGTCTCCCTTTGCGGAAGGGGCGCGTGGGCTGGGGTTCAGGCGTCGGTCCAGCCGAGGCTGGGGACGGTCTCGGGGCGCAGGGGGGAGGCGATCTGGAGGTTGAGGAAGTCCTCCTTGTTGCCGCACCCGCCACGGGCGGCGCACGGCGCCCACGTCTCGGCGCGCAGCGGCAGCTCGAACCCCGGGGCCAGGACGCTGCCGAGGGGCTTCATGTCCTGTGCGGAGTAGTTGGAACAGCGGAAGACCTGGCCGTGGATGTCGATGAAGAACGCGTCGTGACCGGCCCGGCAGAGCATGCCCTGGCAGGAGGACAGCCCGAGCAGGGCGGTCTCGGCCAGCGCCCGGTTCCCGCCGAGCTCGGCCAGGGTGTCCAGGGCGCCTTCGGCCTTCATGACGGGGACGGCCGCCGCTCCGACCCCTGTGGGGGCGGTGGGGTCGTATCCGAGGTCGACGTTGAACCGCAGGCCGCCCGCGCGGGCGGCGTCGCGGGCGCGGGCCACCGCGGCGGCGTTGTCCTCGAAGAGCAGGGCGTTGACGACGACGAAGCAGCCGTAAGTCTCCTGCGCGAAGGCGGCGGCCTTGATGACGCGGTCGAGGTCGGCCTGCCCGTCGTGCCAGGTCAGCCACAGGGACAGCTTCCCCAGGTTGGCCTGCGCCTCCAGCTTGCGCAGCCGCCGGGGGACGAGGATCGCATTGGAGAGCAGCTCGACGTGCTCGACGCCGGGCTGCAGCGTCAGCCACGCCGCCTTCTCCAGGAAGAACAGGCTCGCGAAAGGCTCGCCGAGCGTGCCGAGCCGGACCTTCGCCGGGTGCGGGCGGGTGCCGATCCAGGTCACGACCTGCTCGTACGTGTGCCGGTCCTCGGGGTTCTTCCAGTCGTAGCGGCGGCTCTTGGCCCAGTCGCCGATGGACACGCACGAAGGGCAGTTCAGGTTGCAGAACCGCTGGCCGGCCACGTACCAGATCCGCACCGGACGGGGGACGGGGGTGGTCATCGTCGCTCCTAGCCGAACGTAGCGATCGGCCGGAAGTCCCGGCCGGGGAAGTCGGGCTGCTGGTTGTGGCAGCGTCGGCACAGGAAGTCGGCGGGGGCGTCGTCGATACCGAAGACCTTGCGACGCAGGGCCACCGCCCGCTTGCTGGACATCAGCTCGTCGATCGTGCCGTCGCCGATATGGCCGAAGACCTCGCGCTGGTAGTAGTCGTTGCAGCACAGGAACAAGTCGCCGGCCACGGAGATGTTGACGTGGTGCACGGGCCAGCCGCAGCCGGTCAGCCGCCCGTCCACGTAGACGTTCTGCGCGTACTCCCCGCCCAGCTCGCCGGCCCGGTCGCACGTCAGGCTCGCGTACACCTCGGCGCCCAGCGGGCCGAAGCGCTCCCGGACTCCGCCGAGGTTGCGCTCCAGGCGTTCGCCGACCCCGTTGACCACCACCTGGACCGGCAGCCCGGCGCGGAGAGCCGCGTCGGTGTTGCCGATGGTGTGCCGGTAGCTGCGCGAGGCGGTGAGCTCGGCGAACTCGGCCTCGTCGACGGACGGGATGTTCACGATGAGGTGCTTGAGTACCCCGGTCCGCTTGAGGTCGGCGATCTTGGCTGGCGTCAGCGCGGAGGCGTTCGAGTACAAGGCCAGCGGCATCCCGTACCCGGCGAGAACCTCCAGCCGGTCGGTGAAGTGCCGGTCCAGGGTCGGCTCGTTGAAGAACTGGAACGTCACGTACGCGGCGCCGACCCCGGCGAGTTTGTCGACGACCTCCTTGAAGAGGCCCATCGGCATCGTGCGGCGCGGCTTGGGGTCAGTGGCCACCGGACACGAGGCACAACCCCAGTTGCAATGGGCCGTCACCTCGATCTCCCCCGACACCAGCCGGTACTCCCGGCACAGCACCGCAGGATCCTGCAGCCATCCCTCGCGCACGGCTGCGGCGACCCGGACGGCCCCGAAACGGGCGGCCAGCTCGCCATACGTCTGCGGGGTGGCGGCGTGGTGCAGGAGGCGGAGGACTTCGGGGTCGTCCTGCCAGATGATCGTCCGGTCCAGGCCCACGAGCCCGAACGCCGCCGATTCCGGCGGCGGCCCACCGGCCGGGGCCTCGGGCCCGGTGGTGTCCGACAGGTACACCAGAACCGGCTCAACTCCAGGCTGAACGGTCGAGAGGTAAGGCGAGGTTTGCAGCCGGGCCAGCCTGCCGGCGCTGCCGGGGCAATTGGTGCCCGCCAGCGGCAGTGCGCTTGGTACGGCCAACGTGGAATGCGACATCTGGGCCCCTTTTCTTGCAACGAGGAGCAGGGGAGCGGACAAGCGGCTTCGGGCCAACACAGGCCGGTCGCTTGGAAGATCGAGTGTCGGGCAGTCGTACGACCTAGGCGACAGGGTCGCGGGGGTCCCGCGGGGGTCCCGCCCCGGCGAACCCGCTCCGCGCGGACACGGTGAGTGCTTGACTGAATACGTGACCGAGCACACCCATCCGCTGGCCTACCACCGCGAGCTGAAGAGCCTCACCCGGGTCGACCTGGCGAACCTCATCGGCGAAGCGGCAAAGCGCCGCGGCCTGCGCTCGGGCACCGACAAACACCGGGTCCGCAAGTGGGAGGTCTGCGGGGTCACCCCCGAGGCCGAAACGCAGGTCTACATCGCCGAAGCCTTAGCACTGCCCGTCGAGCTGGTCGCCCCCGACGACTGGCCGAACTGGCTGCCCGGCAGCGACGGAGGAGTCGTCCCCCTCGGACCATGCAGCACCGTCACCGCCCTGCGAGAGGCCCTCAGTACCGCCATGGAACGCCTGGAACGCCGCACCTTCCTCACCATCTCCGGCACCGCACTCACAGCCCTGGCCGCGGCCTGGGCTGCCGGCGGAGGAACCGCGCTCGCCGCGCAGCTGCAGGGCGACAAGCGCGTCGGCGATGACACGGTCACCCTGCTCGAGGACACCAGCCGACAGCTCAACGGCCTCGTCACCGAACAGCGCCAGCACGTCACCGCCCTGCTCGACGCCCACCTCGAGACCGTCGCTAACCTCATCGCCAACGGCCGCTACGACCGCGCCACCGGCCTGCGCCTGCACGCCCTAGCCGCCTCGCTGGCCCAGACAGTCGCCTGGCACCGCTTCGACCACGGACACCACACCGCCGCCGCCAAACTCTGGATCGCTGGCCTGCACAGCGCCCACGCCACAGGCGACCCCGACCTCGGCGCCGCTATGCTCGGCGACCTCGCCTACCAGGCCGCCTGGCGCAAGGACCACACCACCGCAGCCAGCCTCCTCCATCACGCCCTCACCCGCACCGAACACCCCGCCGCGCGGTCCCTCCTCCACCTCCGCCTCGCCCGAACCCTCGCCTCCCAAGGGGAGAAACGGCCCGCCCTCCGCGCGCTGAAGGCGGCAGAACACCAACTCGGAGCCACCACCGGCCGCCCCCTGCCCGCCTGGTGTGCCTGGATGTCCCAAGCCGACCTCGCCGTCGATTCCGGCCAAGCCCTCCTCGACCTCGGTGAAACTCGGCAAGCCCATCAGCTCATCTCCGACGGACAGGCCCTCCTGCCCACCACCCGGGACAAGACCCGCGGTGTCTTCCTCACCTACCAGGCAGCCAGCCACCTCCAGCTCAAGGAACCCGAGCGCGCAGCCCAAGCTGCTACCGAGGCCCTGAACCTCTCCCGCCGCATCGGAGCACCGCGCTGCGAGCACCTTGTCCGAGAACTCCTCCTAGCCTTCCAGCCCTACAGCTCGGCCAATGGCGTTCAAGAGCTGCTGGACCTTGCCGCCGCATAGACCGTCCGCACTCTAGGCCAGGTGGTCAGCTCGCCCTGGCCGCTCGGAGGGTTGGACGCCGAGGCGGATGTAGTGCTCGGTCCCGGTGATCGACTCCCGTACCTCTGTCGGCAGGCGGGCCAGGATCCCGGGCAGGGGCCGCTTCTTGGCGGCTTCGCTGCGGTGGGCCAGGATCGCGGCCCACTTCTCCTCGAGCTGGCCCCGAGATCGAGATGCTCGTCGTCCCCGTCGGCGGCAGTGGACTCGCCGCCGGATCCTCCACCATCGCCAAGCACCTCCAACCCGGCATCACAGTCATCGGCGTGGAACCCGAAGACGGCGCGGACACCCTGCTGTCGATGCGCTGCGGCCAGCGCATCGCCCTGCCCGAGGCGCCCTCCACCATCGCCGACGGCCTCGGCCATGCCAGCCCCTCCCCACTTACCTGGGCCGTGAACTCCCGGCTCCTGGATGGCATCGTGACGGTCACCGACCAGGACATCACCACCGCCATGGCATTCGCCTTCCGGCACCTGAAGGTCGTCGCCGAACCCAGCGGCGCCTGCGCCCTGGCCGCCGTGCTCGCCGGTCGCGTGCCCCACGAGTCGGGGACGATCGGGGTAGTGATCTCCGGCGGCGGCGTGGACTGGCCCACCTTCCACCGGCTCATCAGCCAGCCCGCCCACCGGAAGGACCCCGCACATGCCTGACCTCGACCTCCCGTTCCCCACCGTCACGCAGTACGCCAGCCCGGACCTGATCGCCGCCATCGTCTACGACGGCCACGACCGAGGAGACGATCCCCGCTGGGCCGAGAGCGGCGCCCCCGACCTGGAGACCTGCCGCACCTGGTGCGGCCACATGTGCGGCATCGCCTGCCTGCGCATGGCCCTCCTCGCCCGTACCGGTGACGCACCCACCCTGTTCGAACTCCTCGACGGCGCCCGAAAGTACGGGGCCTACACCGAGGACGCGGACAGCAGAGCGATCCGCGGCCTGATCTACGCCCCGTTCGCCCAGTACGTGCACGACGTCCAGCGCCTGCACGGCGAGGTTCACCCCACCATCACGGAGTCGGGCCTCCTGGCACTGCTCGACTCCGGCCGGCTGGTGATGGCCTCGGTACACAAGGAGATCCGCCGCCCCGAGAACCCGGCACCCGGCAAGGGCGGACACCTCGTACTCGTCACCGGCCGCCAAGGCGACACGGTGTACTTCCGCAATCCGTCCGGCCACACGGAGCCGGCCCGCACCGCGAACCTGCCTCTCGCCGAGTTCATCAACTTCTTCGCTGGCCGTGGACTATCGCTGGCCTGAACGCAGCCGCGGACTGGCTGGGGACAGTGTCTGCGCCGGCCCCAAGATTCGCTTTTAGTGGATCTCCGCCAGGGCAAGGGAGTCCATCGCAAGCGCCGTGGGTACCGAGCTTGCCCGCAATCCGCGGTTGTGTCAGGCGGCGTGCTTCACGTGGCGGACCAGCCACATCAGCAGGGTGTCCAGGTCGGCGGCAGCCGAGAGGACCCGGTCGACCGCCTCGGGGGTGTGCAGCCATTCCTCGCAGCCGAGGGGACGGGCAGCGATCAGAGAACGGTGGCGCAGCAGGTTCGTACGGGAGTGGTTCGTCGGATAGCCACGCGGGGGACGTTTCATCACGTCCCCGGAGATGATGTAGCCCTTCTTCCGCACGTCCTCGACGATGGCGGACAGTTCGCGGCCGCTTCCCTCGGAGGCCACGGCCTTGCGGAACCTGTCCACCTGGCCGGGATCGGGGTACCACCAGGCGCCCTGGATCCGCAGGCCGTCCAGGGCGAACCGGAGACCGATCTCGATCTTGCGGTCGAGCCGGATCACCGCGCTCTGGTGCTGCCACCACCAGGAGTCGGTGCGGTAGTGCCAGACGGAGAAGTCCTCATATCGGGGGTCGGCGTCCGCGACCTCGTTGAGCAGAGCGATCATCGGCTGTCGGACCAAGCGTTCGCGGTCCGCGCGATAGCGCTCGCGGGTCGCGTGGGTCGGTTCGCCCTGGAGCTGCCACAACACGTCCATAGCCTGCTCAGGCCAGCCGGTGAACTGTCCACGCATGCGGGCAGGTTAGCTCACCCATAGTCCGCGCACGGAGAGTGAGACAGGTAGGGGGCGTGACCCAAGACAAGATGGGAGATGCTGCGGTGGGGTTCATCGGCCAGTCGACAGTGGCGGCCTCCGGATGGGCTGCGCGGCACGTGCGGCGGCTGCTGGACCAGGTGTGTCGCACGCCCGGGTCCGGGCCAGGTGAGGACCTCGGCTCTGCTGATCCTCGCGCCCGGAGGGGCGGTACCCGGCGAATGACGCGGCGCACTCGGCCCGCTCGTGCGCACACGAGTACCCGTAGCTGGCCCGGTTCCAGGCGCCCTTGGTGACGGACCGGCCGGCTCAGCGTTGTTCTGGGCATGGACGAGATGCTGGACGTGCTCCTCGACGGGGTCACCGAGCCGCGCTTGAAGCTGATCAGCGAGGACGAGGCGAGGGCCTTGATGGTCCTCCTCGGAGTGCTCGACGATGACGAGCAGCCCGAGGAGGTCCGTCATGCCGCCGGGGAGATGCGGTTTCGCATCGGGTCGCGCCTGGCCGTGCCCCTGTAGAAGGGGTGCGTCTACTTCGTCGTGTCGAAGGGGACGGTCTCGTAGGTGACGGTGGCGCCGGGGCAGTCTTCGGCGAGGCCCAGGAGGGCCTCGCGCTCGCGGTCGTCGGCGGTCAGGGACCAGCGGAGCTTGGTCTCGACCCAGCTGGTGACGTACGTGCAGTGGTAGGTGGCGGTCGGGGGCAGCCATTCGGCCGGGTCTTTGTCGGCCTTGGCGCGGTTGGACTTCGCGGTGACCGCGATCAGCGAGGTCGGGGTGGCGAGGTCGTTGGCGTAGGCCTCGCGGCGCTTGGCGGTCCAGGCCGAGGCCCCGGAGTCCCAGCTCTCGGCGAGCGGGACCAGGTGGTCCACGTCCAGGGCGGAAGCGGCGGTGACCCAGGTGTCGTCGTACGGGGAGAACCAGCGTCCGCCGGTGAGCTTGCAGCCCGGGGCGATCTCGGGGTACTCCACGGCTTCTTGGAGGATGACTTCGGCCCGGGTGTTGCATCCGTCGTCCGCGATGGCTCCGGCGTTCCAGTGCTTGAAGGCGGTACGGACGTAGCCGTCGCGGGACTCGGCAGCCGCGGGGATGCGGTCGATGCCCTCGAGCAGGGATGCCGTCTCCGACGCGGCGGGCAGGGTGACGGCCGCCGCTGGGCCGTCGGCGGAGGCCGGCGCGGCGGTGGCGAGCAGGGGCAAGGCGGCGAGGGCGAGCGCGGGCAGGCCGCGCATTAGCAGGTTCTTGATCACGCCCCGGGTTGTAGCCGCCCATCAACTCGTCCAGGAGGAAAGCAGCGGGCACATCACCCAGGTGGGCGCGATGATTCACCAGAGAAACGGCACTTCAGAGCGTGCCCGATGCCTACTTGGTCATCCGCTCAGGCGCGAGTGGTGCAGTTGGTTCCGACGGAGCTCGATGCGGCCCGCCACGGGCGGCAGTTACCCAGCCGCCCAATGGGGTCCGAGGCCAAGGCCACCCTCTAGCTGATTGTTCCGGCGGACGTTTCCGGCCCCCATCGGCCCAAGTCGGCAGCGGCGCCGCCAGCAAGATCGCTGACTGTAATCGTCACCTGTCGGATTGTCAGTGGCGCCCTCTACCGTGAATGGCAGCGGTCTTCTTCAGGGGGAGGGCAGGCCATGGCCAACATCGTCTGGCACACCAAGCTCAAGATGCGTCTCGACCTCACACAAAATGATCTCGGGCAAGGCATTGAGGGCCTGTGGGACCTGATCTACGACACGGATCGGCTCTATGCCTCACGCAACGTCCCGGTCTCCGAGCGCGGACTGCAGTGCGGCGGGATCTGCCAGGAAAAGGGGGTGGTGGCCTGGATGCACCTGCGGCTGCGCGCCAACGGCCGGCGCGAGGCCGTTCACGAGCGGGCCGAGGACGAGGAACGCCACAAGGCGCCCATGAGCGACGAGCACAAGGCGTACCAGGAACGGATCCTTCGTGCCGCCGAGGAAGGCGGCTTCCCAGGCGACAGCGA
The DNA here is from genome assembly GCF_035984415.1 of Streptomyces sp. NBC_01296. NCBI lineage: Bacteria > Bacillati > Actinomycetota > Actinomycetes > Kitasatosporales > Streptomycetaceae > Streptomyces > Streptomyces sp. NBC_01296. The sequence continues at coordinate 456,597 of NZ_CP130721.1, forward strand.
AGTCCGTACGCCTGTCGGGACCCGCGGCTGGATCCAGACCGACACCCTGGTCGAAGGGGAAGGCGGCCGTCGCATCGGATGGGAGATCCAGCTCTCGTCCGCCGGGGCTGAGGGACCGCGCAGCGTGAAGGCACGCGCTGCGAAGGCGGCGAAGCTGGGCATCACGCCGGCCTGGCACACCGACCGGGTCGACTACGCCCGACGCAACGACACTCAGTGGACCGGGAGCAATAATCTGCCCGCCCACGTCATCGCGAAGACCGGCGACCTGCGCGTTGTCTCCGGTTTCCGAGCCCTGGACTTCTGGCTCTGCGATCTTCGGGCGCTCTATCCCTGCCCAGACGGTGTCCGGCGGTGCGGAAAACACCACGTCACGCCCAAACCTCGTGACGTGCTGTTCGACGACCTCGTTCGCCAGACGGCGGCAGGCTCCATCGTGCCCGTCGAACACCTCAGGGGATCAAGGCTCGACAAGTTCTGGGTGACCAGCGCGGACCGCGACCGGCTCGAGGACCTGCTGGAGGGCACCCTCATCCTGAACCCAGCGCCGCCGGAGGGGGCAACACCGAAGTCCAGTCCAAACGGCCCCACCTGCCGCACGGCAACGGCCGCGGCCTCCCCAGCCCAACCTGCGGCCATGACTCCTCCCGCGACCCTGAATACCCCTATCGCCACAGGCGGCACGTTCTCGACCATTCGCACGATCCCGCGGCAGCGCTTCCAGGATCCCGCCCCGGTGCTGACGGAAGGCTCCAGCCATGCCCCGTGGCCGGACGGTCCGCCAGAGGCCGAGACGGCCGATCCCTCCGCGGACTCGGCTTCCCCGGCACCCGTGGAGATCCAGCAGACCGCCGAACAGGCGACATCACCGAGCGTCGAGTTCCCTTCAGGAATCGAACAGGTTTACGATTCAGGGGTGACCTCGAACGCGAACGTCTTCCCCAACGACCTCCTCCAGCTCCAAGAGCGCCTTCACCGCATTGGGGCAGAGCACACCGCGCATCTGGCCGGCCTGCCGTGGAGCGTGGAACCGGTCGCGGGGTGGGCGCGCGGGGAGCGCTTCTCCCACCGCGGGGACGTCCCTGACAGCCCGGGCTGGACGCCGGAGCAGAAGGAGCGCGTGGACCGGATGTGGCAGGAGCTGCGGGACCTGTCGGCCGCCGTGGTCGACCACCCGTACTGGAAGACCGTCGAGCGGGAGAAGGTCGTCGCGGCCCGCATGCTGCTGAAGAAGCAGGCCCGCCCCGCCGCACCTAGCGCCGCAGAGAACGCGCCGGACGCGGCGTAGCCGCCATGGCCGACCGAGACCCGCTGCTTCCCCTGACGCCCAATTTGGACCAGCTGGCGGTGATACGCCGATGGCTCGAGCTCACCCTCGAACGCGTCCGGGTCTGGGCCAGGTGCTGGCCTCGCTGGCCCTGTTCCTCCCCTGGGGCCGCCGGGGGCCCCAGGGCCAGGCGGTAGCACCGCCCACCCGGCAGGACCGAGGGGCCCGACGGCAACTTCGCGGCTGATCAAGTCACGCCGCCGGCGGCTGAGTGGACGGGGCGGCCTGGTCGGCCGGCTGGTCCAGCCCCACCCGTCGGAGGCCAGCGAATTTGGCGGCCTGGACCCGAGCGGACTGGGCCTGAGTGCGGCCCCGGGCATTGGCCGCGACTCTGGAGCTATGGCCGACGCGTCCAAAGTGATCATCCACCCTCCCGACGAGCGGGGCCGCCGCCTGGTGACCTGCCGGCGCGAGGAACTCGGTCGCGCGACCAGCGAGCGGGACGTCCGGGAGTTCCTCTACCAGGCAGGCATGGCCGACGCCGAGGACGTCGACCTGACCGACGAAGCCCTCTTCGACTGGCAGGGGACCGGACCCGAGTCCTGGGCCTGAGCCGTGAAGGCCCTGTGGAATGGCGCGATCTCGTTCGGGCTGGTCAGTGTCCCGGTGTCCGTCGTGCCTGCGACCGAGCCCCACGCCGTGCACTTCCGGCAGATCCACCAGCACGAGGGCGGACTCATCGGCCGCGTCCGCAACCTCAAGGTCTGCGAACTCGACGGCGAGCCCGTCGGCCTCGACGAGATCGGCCGCGGCTACGAGACGTCCACCGGCACGATCCCCGTCAGCGACGCCGAACTCGACGCCCTCCCCCTGCCCACCGCCAAGGCGATCGAGATCGTCAGCTTCGTCCCCGCAGCCTCCATCAACCCCGCCGCCTTCGGGGCCGGCGCCTACTACCTGGCAGCCCCGGACCCCATCGCGGCACGGCCGTACGTCCTCCTGCGCGAGGCCCTCAGCCGCACCAGCCGCGTCGCGGTCGCCAAATTCGCCTTCCACCAGCGCGAACGCCTCGGCCTGCTGCGCGTCGTCGGCGACGCCCTGGTCCTCCACGGACTCCGCTGGCCGGATGAGATCCGCGAGGCCGACGTTCCCGCCCCCACCGTGGACGTCACCGAGGACGAGGTCCAGGCCGCCCTCGCCCTCGCCGACGCGATGACCACCGACACCCTCGAAGGCATCCGCGACCACTACCGCGACGCCGTGGAGGAACTCCTCGCGGCCAAGGCCCACGGGGAGCGCACGCACCCCCCCGAGGCACCCGCCCAGGTGATCGACCTGATGGCCGCCCTGGAGGAGTCCGTGCAGAAGGCGCGGGAAGCCCGGGGTGAGACGGAGGCCACCGTCCACGAGCTCGGCGCCAAGAAGAAGACCGCGAAGAAGACGGCCAAGAAGACCACCGGTGCGGCCAAGGGCCGCACACCGCGCCGCCGCGCCTGATCGCAGCCCGGCCAGAGCCCAGCGCACCACTACCCCTAAAATAGAACATGTGAACGAAAGTCTTGCGGAGCAGATCGCCCGGCACCGGGCGGTCGTCGGCTGGCTGGAGTGGCAGCTGGGCCAGACCCGCGAGGCCCTGGCCCGCCTGGAACAGCAAGAAGCCGTCGCCACCGCCCGCAGGCCGACGCCACGGGTACCCGACTGGAAGCTCGAAGCGCACCGCACAGGCCACGGTCCCCGCCCCTTCCGCGTCCACGCCGGCCACTGCCCCGACGGCCACGGCAAGGAGATCACCCGGCAAGAGGCCCTCCGCCTCCTGGCCGACGGCATCGAGGCGTGTCCCTTCTGCGGACCGGACCGTGAGCTCCGGATCGACGGTGCCGCATAGGCCCTTGGGACTGGTGGGTTCGCATGTTGAGGCGTCGCGTATTCCTGCCAGGATCACCCCTATGGTCACCCTGAGCGATGGCCGACGGTTCATGCTCTATGACCACACTCTGGCGTGCTCTCCTGGAGTCGCTTATCATCCGAGAACTGATTGAGGGCGTGACCTCGCGGCTGCGCGGACCTGTTAACGGCCCGCCGCTTCCCAGGGGTTACACCGTCTCAGCCAACCATCGCGCTTTGGTGGTCGGGCTGAGGCGGCATGTCTCGGAGCGGCCACCCTCACAGAAGGATGTCGGCCGTTGAGTTCCGGACCTTTGATGCGCCTCTTGCTCGTCGCCCTGGCAACTGTCCTGTCTCTGCTAGTCGCAGTCATCGCTGGTGTGCTGTCTTGGGCAGCGGACGGAAGCATTCCACGCGCAGTGCTCTGCGGTGGCGGGGCATTTGTCGTATGGATGACCCTCTCCGTCTCCCTGTACTCAGCCCTGGGCCTGCTCGACAGGGGCATCGGGCAGGGATGATGTGTAGCCCAGCCGGGGAGTTCTTAACTGATAATCAGGCCGAGGCGTACGAGAAGTTCACAGAGGAGCTGACGAGGTCGGAGCTGGAGCGGTTCTTCTTCCTGGACGACGTCGACCGGGACCTCATCGCGCTGCGGCGTACACGGCATCAACAGCGGGGTTTCGCGCTCCAGATGTACACGGTCCGGTACATGGGGCCGTTCGCGGACCGTGTGTAGACACCAGGGCCGAGCTGGCCCGGAAGGCCGACGATTCCACTGATACGAGGCTTTTAGATGACCTCGCCCTCCGCCTTATCCAGAAAGGCGTTGTAGGATTTACGGACCTCTTCCAACTCTCGGGTAAGTTTTTTGTCATCAATCTTCTCGCCGAGGATAACGGGCCCCGTGACCAACTTCCCCAGCGTGTTGCGGTGGTCACTGACCACGTCTAGCAACTTTCTGACTTCAGGTGAACCGACCAGTCGCGCCGTGGTTTCCGCCTGAGCTAGCCTCTGGTATGCAGGCATGAAGACGGTGTTGTAAATTTGCTCTGGCTTCTTATCTGATGCAATGTTCGCATAGGAAGCGATCATGCCGAATACCGCCACTTTGTAGGCTTGATAGTTCGCACCCACCTCTGCATATGCACTCCGCCGGATGTCGGCCCGCCGCGCACTCTGTGTCGCATCCTGCACTGCCTCCGCCTGGGTGTAGACCAGGATGCTGCCCACGAGGCCGACAAATGCCCCAATCAAAGCTCCGCTCAGGGCAGTAAAGGCAGGGTTTCGCCATGCCGATCCCTTGGCGCTCTGACTTCCGTTCTCTTGCTGCATGGAGTCAGGTGTACATCCGAACGTGCAGCTCAAGACCGCGGGCGCGCAGTGGCTACTCTGTTCTAGAGTGCCGCGGCCCGTGATTTTGGACCATTAGAGCTGCTACGCCGAGTTGGACTGGCTTACTGCGTCTTGGCGTACGAAGGGTGTCCGGGTCCAGGGGAAGGTCGAAGGCGTCCACCAGGCTGACAGCGCGCAGGAGGTGGCGCTCGTTGGGGGTGAGGTCGGCCAGGGTGCGGGTGAGCAGCGCGGGGAAGTCGGTCCCGAAGTCCGCGGGCGTGGGGGTGCGGCCGGCTCGGCGGAGCTCCAGGAAGCGCAGGACGGCGAGGTCGAGGTAGAGGGGCAGGCCGTGGGAGCGTTCGGCGATCACCGTGCGTAGGTGAGCGTCGATGAGGGGCTGGCCGTCGCGGGTCAGGCCCGGGCGAGGTAGTCGGAGCAGTCCTCGGGTGAGAAGTCGCCGATGAGGACCTGGCGGCTGCTCTCGGTCGGGGTGCCGGCGGTGCGGGGGCCGGGTACGGCCTGTCCGACGAGCCCGGGCCAGCCGGTGGGGCCGGTCCAGTCGAGCTGGCCTTCCAGAGCCGGGTCGGCCCACTGCAGGCGGCCGCGGCCGGTGACGATGAAGAACGCTCCGGGCATCAGCCACACCAGGCGCTGCAGGAGCCGTTCGAGGTCGCGGTGCGTGCGGGTGCCGGTTTCCTCGAACGTGTCCAGCAGGATCACCGGGGCCACGGCCTGGTCGGCGGGGAGCTGGGCGAGCTCCCATGCCAGCAGGTGCGGGTAGTAGGAGAGCGCGTCGACGTCAGGCTCGACGTCCAGGAGGTCGGCCAGGCGGGCGCAGCCGGCCAAAGCCCGGACCGTCTGACGGCGCTCGCGGATCGCGGTGGTCAGGGCGCCGGTGAGCTGGCCGATCGCGCTGCCGACGGTGCCGGGCAGCAGCAGAGCCTGGGCAACATCGCTGAGTGCGGACTGCATCTGCTGGGGCAGGTTCTTGCCGAACCGTGCGGCAAGACCGCCGCGGCGCAGGTACTCCTCCAGTGATTCGCCGGGGTGCTGGTGCTCCCAGTAGCGGCGTAGCGCGATGTCGAAGGCGGGCAGCGGCCGGTTGAGGTGGGCGGCGAGGGCGAGACGGATGGTGAGGACGACGCGCTCGAAGTCCACGCCGGCGGACCGGGCGAGGTCGATCCGGACCGGCAGCAGGGTCGGTCGGGCGGGCCAGACGGGCGCACCCCAGCGGGCCGGGCGGCTCTCGGCGCCGGCGATCGCAGCCTCCAGGGTCCGCGACAGCGTGGTCTTCCCGATCCCCCCGACTCCGTGCATGACCAGAATGTTGTTCCGAGGGGCTTCCAGGTCCTCCACGGTGAAACCGGGGGCGGTGATGCGGGCCAGGTGTTCGCCGAGGGCGGCCTGAACGATCTGCCACTGCCCCTGCCGGTTCGTGAACGCCTCCGTCGCCGACACGTTCCGGTCGTTGGTGCTGAACAACGCCCGCAGATCCCGCCCTGCCATCGCTCACCCCTGGTGATCGTCTCCTGGCTCCTCAACCTATGCCCGCCCAGCGCGCAGTGAAGGTGCGTCAGCAAGAATTGGCTGGTCAAGTACGTCAGCACGACCAAGGTGGTACGCCATGACAGGCCCCCTCACCCCCGAAGACCCCACATCCCAGCCGCTCCACCAGGCCGGCGGAGACGCACAGCAGGCCGAGCGCACCGTGAAGGAGGTGATCCGCTGGTACAACGCCCGCCTCACCGAGGCCCGCGACAGCGGCCTGGACGCGGAGACCATCGAAGGGCTGAGGGCAGGGCGGGACCAGGCCGTGGACGACCTGGACCGGCTCGAGGACGCCGACGAGGACACCACGGTGCAGATCGCCGTGGCCTACGCCGCCCGGCTCAAGGAACTGACCGGAAGCTGAGCCAGTTGGCTTTGTTCACGGGTTGTGAAGCCCGTTCGTCATGACTTTGGGAGGCACCCGCCGAGGCGCGATGCCGATGTCCACGAGAACCGGAGGCAGCGAGGCCCTCGGGAGGGATCCGAACGGTCAGTAGCGACAACTGGCCGATCTTGATTCCGGTTCGATGGCTCGCCCTGTTTCCGCTGGGAGATCCCGGGTGCCGTCGAGGGGCTGGCAGCGGGCGAGGAGCCCGCGATGCGCGGTCGGGCGGCGGGCCCTCCCGCGGCGGCGAAGGACGCGTCCTGTAGCCACCGGCAGCCGGTGGCACCGGGGGACTTCACCGGTTTCCACCCTAAGCGCATCGCCGTGTTGTGCGGGTCATCCTGCTTAGTGGTGGGGATGATCTGTTGGGTAGCACTCCAGCGAGGGGATTTGCACAGTGCAGCAGGTCACGATGTACACCCAAGCGGTCTGTCCGTACTCCGAGCGAGCTGGAAGGCTCCTTCTTGAGCGGGGGGTAGCGAACATCGAGAGGGTCAGGATCGACCTGGATCCGGCGGCCCGTGACACGATGCTGGAGAGGACCAAGCGAAGGACGACGCCCCAGATCTTCATTGGAGACACTCACGTCGGTGGGTTCGACGATTTGGCGGCGCTCGACCGGGAAGGCAAGCTCCTGCCGCTGCTCGGTGGTTAATCAGGGGATCTTTAACCGCGGCGCGTCGGCCGGGTTGGTTGACGCCGATCCCACCCCGGCTTCGGCACAGCCGCCTGCGCTGTGAGAGCGATCATCGGGTGCCGCTAGTGGAAGCGGACGACGACGCACCCCCGCGTTTCCGGCTCGGCCGTCGTTGCCTTCGCGGCCAGCGGTGCGGCCGTCGGCGGAGCCCCCAGTACCGGCGCCGCAGGAGGTGGGAACCGGACCGGCGGCGCTGCCGCCGTCGCCGCCCCTGGCGGTGCCGCCGACGCCTTTGGTGCCGTTAGTACCCGTGGTGCCGCAAGACGGCGTCGAAGCCGCGCTGCCGGTCACCTGACTCCGTAGCCAGCGATTTTGTCCCCCGCTACCCAGTTTCCGAAGCCGCCCGGACCGCCGACACGGCTTTCCGGCGGTGGGCGGTGCGCGGCGTCATGAACAACGGCTCTGCGCCGACAGTCAGGGTGACTCCCGAACTGCCGTCGAAACGCTGCTCTTCGACGGTTCTGGCACAGATCTTGGGGAGTCGTCGCGGGGGGGGTGACGGCATTGTTCGATTAGAGGACCGCGTCATCTGGTGCTGGCCAGGTTCTTGGATACGAGCACGGCAAGTTGGTGCAACCGCTGGAGATACTGAGCTCCTGCAGGATCTTTGATCCCAGGGATGGCGCGGTCCAGGTCCTCGATACAGCTCAGCAGGATGCGCTCGTTCTCCGCATCGAGTGTGCCGTCGTTGTTGAGCCATGCCAGCACGCAGCCAGCGGTGTACAGGTCGAGCAACCACACGTCTGTGGCCTCGAACTTGGCACGCCGTAGGCTGTCGGGGAAGGGTGCTTGGCGGTGTTCCTGCCAAAGACGACCTGCGGTCTGCACCTGCTCAGCTGATTCGCTCATATGAGCCATCTTGCAGTAGCCGGTGCGTAGGTCGGAGCGCCGCTGTGGGGTATTGGGCGGCCGACCCTCCGATCGCGAACGTGCTCGTCCACAACACGCCAGCACCGTCTCTGGGTGCTACTGAAGCAGGATCATCTTGCGGAGCAGGCCGAATCCGGCTCGCCCGTAGAGCTGCCTCTTGATCTTCTTGATGCGATTCACGGCGCCCTCCACTCTGCCCGAGCTCCAGTCGAGGGTGAGTCCGGCGGTCACGGCGTCGAAGTCGCGGTGCAGGTGGAGAGCGAAGCCGGTTAGGCCGGGCAGCTGGCTCGCATCGACGGCGTCGATCCAGGTGGGGAGCGTGGCGCCTCGTCGTTCGGTGAGGATCTCGCCGAAGTCGCGGATGTGACCGGCGGCGGTGTCCAGTTCAGGGCAGCCTGCCAGGACATCCTTCAGACCGGCGCGGTCGTCGTCGCTCAGCGCGGTGGGGTGCCGGATGAGCCAACCGGTCACCTGCCGCACCGACGGCGGCCGCGGCGCCGCGTCGGCCGGAGTCCTGCGGAGGGTCGCGACGTGGGCGCGGACCATCTGGTAGGTGACGGGCGCGTTAGCAGCATTGAGTTCGCCGTGTAGTCGGGTGACGCTGGTGCATCCGTCGGCGAATCGCCGCTCGAGGTAGGGCTTGTATGGGTCGAGCCTGCTGGGTCGGGGCCGATTTTCGCGGATGGTGTCCTGCCAGCGTGCGGCGTTCGCGTACCGGAGCACGGTGTTGAGACCCCAGCTCAGGTGCCGGGCGATTGCCCGGCGTGAGTGACCTTGGGCCAGCAATTCGTGGACCAAGGCGTGTGCTGCCTTCTTCCGGTCGGCCCGCCGGCCGACGGGATCCGAATCGCCCTGCGGCCAACCGGCAGCCACTCGGATGGCCTGCGGCAGCGTGCCGCTGGGTGATGGGTTGCGCAGGCAGTCGCGGTGGGCGGCGACGCAGGTCTCCACGGCCCGGCCGAGGCCCTGCCACAGATGGAACCGGTCGGCGACCTGCAAAGCGTCGGGGGCACCGCGCCGGGCACCCCCGGCGTAGGCGCCCGCCCGGTCCCGGCAGATGATCTCCACGCCGGGGTGGCTGATCAGCCAGGTCGCCAGTGGCCCGGCTTCACGGGTCGGGAGCACATCGACCACGCGATGGTCTTCGACGCTGGTCAAGACGGTGGAGTAGGTCTGGCCACGACGGATCGCGAAGTCGTCCACACCCAGCACACGCGGCGTGCTGAACCGTGGATCAGGCAATGCCATGACCCGGCGTAACAAGGTCATCCGTCCCGCACCGAAGCCCAGCTGGGCCGCCAGCCGAGCGCCGGCCCGACCGGCCAGCGCGAGCCCCACCCGCTCCAGGGCGCGGTTGAGCCGCTTGGTGAACCGTGCGTGCGGGGCGGCCAGCTGGAAGAACGGCTCGGCGAACGTCCGGCGCGGGCAGTCCGTCGCTCCGCAGATGAAGCGCCGGACCGTCAGCCGGATCACGAAGCCCTGCTCAGCGAGCGGAAGATCCTTCAGCCTGCGCTGATAGCGGTCGTGGACTCGGTCCGAGAAGCGGCCGCAGTCCGGACATGCAGAGCCGATCGCGCGGCCTCTCGCCACTACCTCGACCCAGCCGAATCCGGCCGTCACAGCCTCGACATCCACATCGTCGATCCCGTCGAACACCAGCAAGTCCCAGAACGGTGCATCGGTCTGCATGACCAGCACCATCACCGTCCATGGCCGCCCGCATCAGCGGCCGGCAGATACCTGAGGGAGCGTCAATTCGAGGCGCGGACGACCACGGCGTACGCGGTCTCACGCGAACCCGTCTCCTCACAATCGAACATCGGGGTAACTCTCCGCGACGACTCCCCAAGATCTGTGCCAGAACCCCCAACTCGTGAACAGAGCCAGCCGTGGGTTGGTGGACGGAGCTGGCCTGCGACATGATCGCTGCCCGCCGGTGCGGTCGGCCCGCCGCCACGAGCGCAATGACGTACCTCTTGGCCAACCGCCGGGCCATGCCCGCGCGGCTTCGCCATATTTCCATGCTGGTCGGACTGCGCAGCCATCCCCCGCTGCTGCTGCGCCGCTGGTGGGTCAGGCACGTCCCCGCGCTCCCTGCCACGGACGCGACAGCACCTACCGCATCCTGGAACATCGGACGCTGACCATCTTCCTCGAGGCAGCGAACCGGGACGCTACACCATGCGAACGGCTCAATGAGCCTTTTCAGCGTTGCCCCTCCAGGTGGGGACGGCTGCGGCGATTGACGTCATGCGGTTGGGGCTTACGCGGGACCGGCGGAAGACTCGCCAGGACTGGAGCCACGCCATCGCGCGTTCGACGGGTACCCGGGCCTGGGCCAGTACTCGGTTGACCGTGCGCTGGGTCGGGGACAGTTCCCCGCCAGGAGGCCGGCCGTGCCCACGACCTGACGGCGGCCCGCGCCAGGCTGAAGAGCTCAGTAATCGTCAGCCCCTCCCCAGGCTGGCTGAGCTGATGCTCGCCCCGGAAGCTGCCGGTAGACTTTTCACTAGGAGCGGCGACTCCCATCTGGCAGGTTCTTTCATATTCACTTGCCCACTTCTAGCGAGTCCCGAGTTTTTGAGGCTGTCAAACTGGGGTTGGCATCCTCACATGACGTCCGAATATGGCCGGGCATGACGTCGCCTTCTACCAACCCACGGGGGAGCACTCATGGGTATCCTCAGTCGCTCGAATCTGCACCACTCGCGGCGCACCACGACCATTTTCATGGCAACGATCGCCGCGATTGGCTTCAGCGTTCCCAACGTAACCCTGGCGCACTCAACGACCCAAGGCGCTCACTCTGTGATATCTGCGGGGCCCTGCAGTGGCCCCGATATGCCGTCCCTGTGGACCTACGAATTCGATCATCATTTGAAGCTCAGCGGCGCCTGCTACACCCTTCATGGCAGGGTCTACGTTAAGGTAAAGCTCAATAGTGGCACTGTGTACTTCAGTAGATGGATGACAGCCCGCGAGCATCCCTATCACACTGAGGGCTGGTTCAATGTTGACACAAACCTCTATTCTCCCTGTAATCAACCTGTGAACAACGGCTACGCGCGCGCGTACGATCAGGGGACGGATAGGTGGTCGCCCAGAGTCCCCGTAACGATCTGTTCCCTCCTCTGAGTAGGGGGCGGGCGGGCCGCCTGCCGCATGTCTATCCCCACGACAGCCGGGTGATTGACAGAAGGGCGTTTGCGCTGCCTCGGTTGTCGATATCGGTCAACCACGTCCTCCTACGCGGCCTGGCATCTTTGAACGCCTGGTGATTGCGATGAGCCGAAGAACTTTCCTTCTTTTCCCTCTGACCGTTTCGCTATTTGGTCTGGGACTCGCGCCCCTCGGCGCCTCCGCGGGGGACTGCGATATCTTCCCGGGTGGGATCTGCCCGCCATTCTCGGGTCCCCGGCGACCGCCAGACTTCGGTGACGGATGGTGGAACATCAAGAGCACGTTCACCCGAGATCTAGTGGTGGACGCCTCCGGCGGAGTCTTCCTTCAGCCCGACAGCAACGGGGAGAGCCAGCAGTTCCGCTTCCGGCCCAAAGGCAGCCAGTTCCAGATCGAGGTGCGCAGCACGGGACTATGCCTAGAAGGCAGCGACCACTGGAAAGCCGGAGCGGAAAGGGTTCACACGGCTGAGTGTGACGCGGAGACCAGCTATCAGTTCTGGAAGATCGAACCCCACCCGGAAGGATTCGGCTTCAGGATCAGGCGCTCAACGGGCGCGCTCCGATGCCTGGACGCACATAACCCGAGTCTTACCGCGCCCCCACGAGGAACCTATTTGCAGGAATGGACATGCCATGCCAGGGAGAATCAGTCTTGGTCGTTCCTTGACGCGTCCCCTGTTCCATTCGACGTCCGCTGAGCTCTTTCAGCCTGGCCACTGAGCCTTTTCAGCGTTGCCTCTCCAGGGTGAGCACTGCGGCGGTGATATCCGTCACGCGGTTCGGGCTGCAGCGGCTCCGACGGAAGATCCGCCAGGACAGGTGGGCGACGCCTCGTTCGACAGGAGCGCGGGCCTGGGCGAGTGCCGGGTTCAGCGTCCTGTCCGTTCGGTCGGTGACAGTTCGCCGTTGGGGGCGGCGGATGGCGGTGGTGACCCAGGAGCCGGAGCCGATGTAGGCGCGGTCGGCGACGATCGGGACGCCCTGGCGTTCGCAGATTCGGATGATGCGGGACAGGTAGGCCGCGGCCCGGCGCAGGACCTCGTTCTCCTGCTCCAGCAGCTTGATGCGCCGACGCGCTTCGCGCAGCTCCGCGCTCTCCTGGCTGGAGATTCCGGGCTTGGTCCCGTCGTCGATGTCCGCCCGGCGCATCCACTTCCACAAGGTCATCGCGTGGACTCCGAAGTCGGCGGCCACCTGCTCGACCGTCACGCCCGGGCCGCGGTTCCTCGCGACCCGCACGACATCCTGGCGGAACTCTTCCGGATAAGGCTTGGGCACAGCGACATCCTTCCCACCTGCCCCACAATGGCAAGCCAGATCAGATGTCACCCGATCGTGCGGCAGACCCCTGGGCTCCACCTGCGTGGGGCGTTGATCTGGCTTCGCAGCCTCCACCCCACCACGTGATCACGACTGAGGGCAGGCCAAAGACCCAGAGCAGCTCACACCTCTGCACGGCCGGTCGGGCTGTTATCTACTGAGTTCCGGCTTCCAGCGCGAGCCCGCGTGGCGGGCGAGGGCAGCGATGAGTGCCTGGTGCTGCTGCTCGGTCATTGGACCGAGGGCGCAGAGCGGCCAGCGCCCTGCCGTGCTTTGAGGGGAGCGAGGGTGCACCATGCCCGCGGGTCTTATGGAGCTGATCTGCGGCCCCTTTCCCTCGGGCTGGATGTGCAGCACGGTGTAGCTGGGGCCCCAACGGAATTCCGCGGAGTGCTCCAACGTGACGGTGGATGCGAGGCCCCAGGGGTACACCCGGTGCCCCGCGCGGCCGGTGGCGGGGGTGGCATGGCGCGGGTCTGTGGTCGTGATTCCACCGGCGTCAACGCGGAGTGACCAAGGGCGTCTGTCCTTGAGCGCACGCCGGTGTCGCCGCCAGTTCAAGGTGGCAGCCCCGAGCTTCCTCCCGTACAGGAGGTAGAGCAGAATCGGATAGATCGCAATGCAGACAAGCAGTACCGGAGCGTCAGAGGGATCATCATCATTGGGGCCGCCTGCGACGGCCAACACCAACAATCCCGTGCCCGCGTAGAGAAACGGCAACGCGAGAGCGGCGAAGAGAAGCCAGTGACGTCTCAGGGACCAACCATCATGAGTCGCGTATGTGGAGATGGGTTCCTGCCCGGTCCAGGTGATCTCGAAGGCGTCTTCGGTGTCTGACGTCTCACGTGTGAGGGTCCGGGTTGGTGCAGCCCGTGACGGACGCTCCGTATCGGGTTCGCGTGCTCTCGCGCTGGACGTGGTGACGGGGGGCCGGAGTTGCTGCAGGCGTTCGTAGACGAGTGACGCGCTTTGGGGGCGTCGGTCTGGGTCGCGCTGCAGCAGGTCGGTGAGCAACTGGGCAACGGACTCCGGCGCATCCGGGCGCTGGCTGCTTAACAGCGGTGGCTCGTCGTCGAGTTTACGACGGATGACAGACAGGGGGGAGCCGTCGTTGAAAGGAGGCTTGCCGGTGAGCAGGGCGAAGAGGACGCTGCCGAGGGCGTAGAGGTCGGAGCGTTCGTCACCGCGCTGGTCGAGGAACTGTTCCGGTGCGCCGTAGAGGGCGGTGCCGACGGGGGCGAGCATGGAGGTGGGGACGACGGTGAAGGTGTGGGTGTGGGTGAAGCCGGCGATGCCGAAGTCGACGACTTTGATGCGGCTGTCAGCGGTGAGCATGACGTTAGACGGTTTGATGTCGTAGTGGACGACCTTGGCCCGGTGAGCGGCGACAAGGGCGGCGCAGATCTCCTGGGTGATCTCCAGCGCCCGCGCGACGGGCATGGGGGCCTGCTCGTGCATGTGGTGGGCGAGCGTCGTGCCGTCGATGTGTTCCATGACCAAGAACTGCAGGCCGTCATGGACGCCCCGGTCATAGAGGGAGACCACGTTCGGGTGGTTGATCTGTGCGGCGGCCACAGCTTCGCGCTCGAACCGATGGAGCAGGTCCGGCGAGGCATCGTCGTCGCGTACGAGCAGCTTGATCGCCACGTTGCGGTGGAGATCGCGGTCGCGGCCAGCCCAGACCTCGCCCATCCCGCCCCGGCCAAGCCTCTCGCGCAGCTCATACTTGCCCGCGATTAATGTGCCGCGCTCCACCTGCACTCCCAATCGCCTGTCCTGTGGCCGTAGCTGACGGACACCAGTGTTACGGACCACGCCTGGAGATGAAGGGCGGTTCCCGACGTTTGCCTGGTCGAGCACACCGACCGAGCAACAGCGGAAGTTCAACCCCTGAGGGGAGCGACTCGGGCGACATTCAAGGCGGGCAAGTCACATGTGCCAACGCCCCGCAGACTCCGCCCCACCACATGATCACGACTGAAGACAGGCCCTAGCTAGTGCTGTGACCACATTGCTTCACCGGGTTGGTCAGGCTGCGACCTCGAGAGGGCGTCCGCCCCAGCGGATGCCCTTCTCGCTGCGGATGCGGGCGCGTTCGCGGCGCTGGGCGGCCAGAACGTCGGGGTGGCGGGCATGCTGGTTGCGCCAGCGCAGGTAGGCATGCAGGGCTCGGGCCTGGACCGTGTGATTGCGGTGGTGGGAGTTGGCGACGGTGAATTGTCGCAGCAGCCCGAAGTGGGCCTCGATCGGGTTGGCCCAGGACGCGTAGGTCGGGGTGAAGCACAGCTCGACCCGGTTCTTCCGCGCCCAGCGACCGGATCGCCTCGCCCTTGTGGGCGGACAGGTTGTCCAAGATGACGTAGATCGGGGCGCCATCAGGGTGGGCCGCGCGGATCGAACTCAACGCAGCCAGGGTGATCGCAGCGCCCTTTTTGCCACGGTTGACGCCCCAGAGCTTGTCATCGCCGATCGAGTAGCAGCCGTCGAAGTAGCGGACGCCGTGGGTGCGGTGGTAGGTCGCTGGGTGCCGCTCGGGCCGGCCCTGCTCGGCCCAGCACGATCCGCCGGTGGGCCGGATGCCGAGCGGCTCGAACTCGTCGAACGCGAAGACTCGGTCCGGGAAGCGGCCAAGTACGTGCTCGATACGGTCCAGCTTGGCGTCCCGCTCCGGGTCGGGTGACTCCTTCCACGTCTTGGTGTGCTGGAAGGTGATGCCACGGCGGGCGAGCAGGCACCGTAACGCCTCGCGGCCGATTTGGATCACGCGGCCGTGCACTCTCCGCAGGTAGGCGGCGAGTTTGCGGATGGACCAGCGGGTGAAGGGCTGGCCGAGCTTGGTCGGGCGGGCGGTGGCCGTCTGGACAACGAAGTCCTCGTCGTCAGGACTGAGCAGGCGGGGACGGCCTCCCGCCCACCGGGGGTCCAGGCAGGCCAGGCCGATCTCGTTGAACCGGTGGATCACATCCCGGACGGTGTCCTCGTCGGCCTGCACCAGCTGGGCGATCGCGGGAACCCGGTTTCCGCTGGCCGAGGCCAGCAGCATCATCGAGCGCCGTAACCGCACCGAACTGGTACTGCCCCGGCGCACGATCTGCTGCAGCTTCTGCCCCTCCTGGTCGGTCAACCTGCGCACACGGACAGGCTCTGCCACTACACCTCCAACGGTCGATCCCCGCGGTGAGGCCGCTCGACTGGACCGCCGACGGTCACGGGGCGGCTGCCCCCCTTGACCGCCTATCACAGGATCAGATGTCGCCCTGGACCAGGGCGTGCAGATGCTCGTCGTGCCATCCGTCTTCGTGTAGCAGGGCGCTGCGCATCGTGCCCTCGATGGAGTAGCCGGCCTTCTCCGCTACTCGGCACGATGCCGAGTTGGCCACCGCGTGGCACAGTCGGAGACGGTGCAGACCAAGGTCTTCGAACGCCCACCGGCTGAGGCGCTGTGTGGCCTCGACCATGGCGCCGCGGCCACGTCCGTCGGGCAGGAGCCAGTACAGGATTTCGGCGCTGCCACCCTGGAGGTCGATGTCACCCCAGCCGATCAAGCCCACGGCGTGACCACCATCGGGCCGGGCGATGGCCCATATCGCGCTCTGCTCGGTTTGCCAACGCTCGCGCATGCGCTCGATGCGCTCGCATGCTTCCTCCTTCGTCGTCACGAAGAGCCGGTTCCACTGGCGAATGCCCGGTTCCTGAGCGGCGGCTACCAGAGCGTCGGCGTCGCTGACACGCCAGGGACGCAGCTCCAGACCGCTGGGGAGAGCGAGCACGGGCTGTTCCATCTTGGCCATGTGGCCTGCGGGAACGACGGGCGGTATGGGTGAGGTGATCATCGCGGCATCCTGACACAGCCCTACACGGGACCGAACCGGTACCCGACCATCGACCCGGCGAACCTATGCGGTCAAGGCACTAGTGTTCTGCGCCCGAAATCTCAGGGCTAAGTCTGCGCCTGGTTGCTCGGGTCGGATGGGGTGATCTTGGTGAGGTAGTCGGCGAGGGACTTGAGAATCTCGTCGGCGGTCTTCGTCCAGGTAAAGGGTTTCGGGTCCTCGTTCCAGGTCTCGATCCAGGCCCGGATGTCGTCTTCCAGTGCTTTCACCGAGGTGTGGACGCCGCGGCGGATGAGCTTGTCGGTCAGCAGACCGAACCACCGCTCGACCTGGTTGATCCAGGAGGAGCCTGTGGGCGTGAAGTGGACATGGAAGCGGGGGTGCCTGGCCAGCCACGTCTTGATCTCAGAAGTGTTGTGGGTGGCGTAGTTGTCGCAGACCAGGTGCACGTCGAGCTCGTGGGGCACGGCTTTGTCTATGGTGACCAGGAACTTCTTGAACTCGATCGCGCGATGGCGGCGGTGGAGTTCGCTGATGACGGTGCCGTCGGCGATGTTGAAGGCGGCGAAGAGGCTGGTGATGCCGTGCCGCAGGTAGTCGTGGGTGCGTCGTTCGGGCATGCCCGGCATCATCGGCAGCACCGGCTGTGAACGGTCCAGAGCCTGGATCTGGCTCTTCTCATCCACGCATAACACCACTGCCCGTTCCGGCGGGTTGTGATACAAGCCGACGACGTCGACGACCTTGTCGACGAACTGCGGGTCGGTGGACAGCTTGAAGGAATCCTGCAGATGCGGCTTGAGATCGAACCGCTTCCAGATCCGGCCGACCGTCGACTTCGACAGCCCCGTCCGAGCTGCCATCGAGGCCCGCGACCAGTGAGTATCCTTCCCCGGCGTGGACTCCAGCGTCGCCACGATCACGTCTTCGACCTGGTCAAGGAGAATCGAGGGCGGCCGGCCCGGACGGGGCTCATCGACCAGGCCTTCAAGGCGATGGGCGATGAAACGACTGCGCCAGCGGTCGACGGTCGAGGCATCGACACAGAGCTCGACCGCGGCCTGCCTGTTCGTCCCGCCCTCCGCACAACGCAGGACGATCCTCGCCCGCAGAGCCAGAAACTGGGCGGTCTTCGCACGCCGGGCCCACCGGACCAACTGGTTCCGTTCAGCCTCACTCAGAACCAGATCGGCCTTCGGCCTGCCGATTCGGGCGGCATCCTCGAGTCCGGCCATCCCCTCGGCGGCGAACTTCCCGCGCCACTTCCTCACCGTCGCTGCGGTCACACCGACCTTGACCGCCACCTGCGCGTTCGGCACCCCGCCTGCGCACGCCAGCACAATGCGCGCCCGCTCTGCGAACCGCGGCGCCACCGCCCCACTCGCCCAGCGGGACAACTCGGCGTGCTCCTCATTGGACAGGCGGACTTCGACGGCACGAGGACCTGGCGACATGACAACAGGCTACAGACTTAGCCCTGAGATTTCAGGCGCAGAACACTAGCTGATTGTTCCGGCGGACGCTTCCGGCCCGCATCGGCCCAAGTAGCCATCGGCGCCGCCAGCAAGATCACTGACTGTAATCGTCACCTGTCGGATTGTCAGTGGCGCCCTCTACCGTGAATGGCAGCGGTCTTCTTCAGGGGGAGGGCAGGCCATGGCCAACATCGTCTGGCACACCAAGCTCAAGATGCGTCTCGACCTCACACAAAATGATCTCGGGCAAGGCATTGAGGGCCTGTGGGACCTGATCTACGACACGGATCGGCTCTATGCCTCACGCATCGTCCCGGTCTCCGAGCGCGGACTGCAGTGCGGCGGGATCTGCCAGGAAAAGGGGGTGGTGGCCTGGATGCACCTGCGGCTGCGCGCCAACGGCCGGCGCGAGGGGCGGCGCAGAGCGTGAGTTCGGCGGGGAGAGCGCCGAGCAGTTCTATGGACTGTGACCGTCCTCAGCCGGCGAGGGCGACGAGCCTTCGGTGCTCCAGCTGGTCTTGCTGTCTGGCCGTGAGGTGGACGTGGACGTCCGGGAGGTACTCCTTCAGGAGGGCGTAACCGGCTGTGTAGGCCTCTTCCTGGGCTTCGGCCTCCGCCGGCATCCAGAGGACCAGCAGCATTTCGTGTCGGCGTGCGCCCTCCGGGGTGGCAAAGGACAGCTCGTGGACGACCAGGTGCGCCTGGTCCACGGGCAGTGCCGAAACCAGCTCGTCATGGGTCAGATTGGCCTCCAGCTCCGGCGCCAGCACACCCGGGGAATCCGCGAAGCCGAGGATTACGGTATTGATCTCCCGCCGCTGCCTCAGGTGGTGGAGGGCATCACGGCAGCCTTCCGTCACGCTGATCGGGCTGCTCACGAAAACCTCGCGTCGCTCGTGGTTTGGGGATCACCGAGGGGGTCATCCTTCCACCCCGGTGGGTGTGACGGCTTTGGACTGGCCTCGGGCCGCAGGCCGAGCATGTCCAGCAGCAGCACGAGATCTATTAGGTCGGCGACGCGGGAAGCAACAGCGCGGCGCGCCGCCGCACGGTCCGCTGTCCCGGAGCACGCCAGGATAGCCGGCGCGTCACAGCCAAACGCCGATCCCACCACGCCCACTCGCCGGGTGCAGCCCGAACTGCTCCAAGTGCGCAGGCCTTCGCCACAGGGTCGACTGCCGGGCCTCGTCAACACGACGTGACCGCCGAGGCGATGCGGCGTTTACATGTCTGCCGCGCTGGTCGCTCCCCCCGCATCCCGCGTGGCGGTCTCCCGGCGATGGGGCCCTGCCCGGATGCCCATCGCCGGGCGCGCCTGCCTCCCGACCGGCAGGGCGAGCCCTCTTTGACGGGATCAGTCTCAGTCGGCGGAGAGGGCCTGGAGGAGGTAGCCGACCTGGGGTTCGGGCAGGCGGGCCCGGATCAGGTGTGCAGGCGGCTGTTGATCCCGTCGTGGCTGTCGGCCTGGTCCTCGTCGAACCAGTAGTCGCCCGCGGCCAGGTAGCGGAAGGAATGCACGCTCTTTCCGGGCAGGGCGACGGTCACCGCCCTGGAGCCGTCCTTGCGGGGCATCAGGGTGTGGGTGCCGGGCTGCCAGTCGTTGAAGTCACCAACCACGCTGACCGGGCCGGGAGGCGTGTCGGCGGGCAGGACGAACGTGACCTGCATACGGTCCTTGAGCTGCTTGCGTTCCAGCACGGAATGACTCCTGGCGGCAGGGGCGAGCGGTCGCGCCCCATCCTCTGGCCCACACCATCCGCCGGCCCGGGAACGCGGCCGTGGCATGGCCCTCCTTCACCCGCCCGGCATGACAACCAGGCCGTCTCGGCACGTCCGAGGCTCCTGCCTCCGGGCAGCGTCTAGAACGGGTACGGCAACACTCGACAGGCATACGGCGGCCGGTGCGGGGCAGTCGCCGACTGGGGCGGACCCGGTCTGTGCGCCTCCCACTCGGCACACCGGGCCCGACCCGGGTCATCATGTGAGGGTCACGCCGGCCCACCTGGGCACCGCCTGACGGTGCCCAACGGACACAACGTTGGGGTGGCCGCCTGGTCGGCGGCTACTTTGGCGAAAAAGCCACCACGACTGGCATGTGTGACGCCGCGCCTGGGGAACTTAGGCTGGAGACGGCGGCCGGCGCGCTGAGCGGCCCCCCGGCCGTCACCCGTGAGCACCTGCCCCACTTCCCCCCCCTCCGTGCAGGTGCTCACCCAGACCCTGTATCCGGTGGCGCGCTCGGACCAGCACTGAACAGCGGCACCTCCTCCACGGTCACGTCCAGGCGCAGCCGTTTGAAGCGGACCGGGTGCCGGAAGACGCCGCCTCGGTCGATGGCGGTGTCGGCGCTGATCTCCGCGACCAGCTCGGGGCGTACGAGGGTCACGTCCAGGATGTCCCGGCTGCCCCATGCCGATGCGAAGTGCCAGCCCTCCCAGGGATGTCCGGCATCGGCTGCGCTCACGTTGCCGCCGACCAGGCGCGCCAGCTCGGCACGTAGTGGGGCCGTGCGGCCGATCGAGCGGAGGTCGCCGTGGGCGTCGCGGCGGCCCAGGAGGAGGAGCTGGGGTCGGATCATGGTGCCGGTGATCGCGCCGATGATCGCCTCCGTCGTGTTCCGACGACGCAGTTTGTACCAGCCTCTGTGTCCTGGCCGGTAGGGCTGGTTCATGGCCTTGACCACGATGCCTTCGACGCCGGAGATCTCAGTCCAGGACTCTAGCCACTGCTGTGCCTTGATCAGGTCCGTTGTCATCGGGCACAGGGTCCAGGGGGATGCGAGCCGGTGGTCGGTGAATAGGGCTTCCAGTCGGAGGCGGCGTTGGCGGTAGGGGTAGTTGATCAGTTCGCTTCCGTCCTGTTGCAGGATGTCGAAGGCGATGAAGAAGGCGGGCAGTGACGTGGCGAGAACGCGCGTGCTGCGGCGGCCGCGGGCGGCGGTGCGGCGCTGCAGTCCCTCGAAGGACAGCTGGCCTGCCTTGGTGTCCCAGACGACGAGCTCGCCGTCCAGGACGAGGCCGTCGGGCAGCTTGTCCGCCGCGGTGACGAGGTCGGGGAAGCAGTCTTGGATCAGCGATCCGCGCCGGGTCTGCAGCAGAAGGGCGCCGTCCGGCCCGGTGGGGGTGAACAGCAGGGTCCGGTAGCCGTCGAATTTCTGCTCGAACGCCAGCTCGCCCAGCACACCGGGTCCCGGCACCGACTCCACGGCCTGCGCCAGCATCGGCTCCACCGGTGGTCGCAACGTCACCCTGGTCGCCTGTCTCTCGCATCTACGTCCGGGACGAGGACAGCGCCTTCATGAGGTCGTCGCGGCTCATGTGCGAGCGGCCGGGGATGTCGGCAGCGGCTGCCTTCTTATAGAGGTCGGCCTTCGACAGGCCGCTGAGGTCTTCCTTCGGCGCGGAGCGGATCCGCTTCTTCGCCCCGGGCTTCTTCTCGGCGGCCTTGCCGGAGGCGGTGGCCTTGCCGCCGGTGGCTTTGGGGCTGCCGGCCCGCTCGACGCTGGCGCGCAGTGCCTCCATGAGGTCGACCACGCCGGTCGGCTGCGCCGCCGGCTCAGCCTTCTCCACCCTCTCGCCGGACCGCTTGGCCTCGATCATGGCGGCGACCTTCTCCTGGAAGGTGTCGTGGAACTGTTCTGGGTCCCACTTCATGGTCAGGGCGTCGATGAGCTGCTCAGCCATCTGCAGCTCCTTGCCGGAGGCCTTCGCCCTGCCGGGAAGGCTGTCGATCTCCTTCTCCGGGTCCCTGATCTCATCCGCCCAGTGCAGGGTGTGGAGAGTCAGGAGGCCGTTCTCGGCCTTGAGGGCGACCAGGTATTCGTGCTGGCGCATGACGAACGTCGCGATACCGGCTTTGCCGGCCTTCGCGAGCGCCTGTTCCAGGAGGCTGTAGACCTTGCCGTACTCGGCGCCCCGCGGTCCCAGGTTTTCCGACCGGTCGCGTCTCGACGGGGGCTGTGACCTGGGGTTGAACCTAGCGAACATGTCCAGGATGTGCGGCTCGCGAGCCTGGCGATCACTCGATCGTGTGGGGCGATGAACCTTCGAGGGCGAGTCGCTCCGTCGCCGCCGTCGGCAGCGGCTGGTGTTCTGCCCGTCGGACAGCTGACTGCGGTGAGCTGCACATGCGGAGTCCCCGGATGTCGGTGCTGAACGCGAAGCCCGTCCGGTGTGGTCGTACACCTGTGACTCGTCGACTCCTTCCACTCCTAGCGCTCAACTGGCCATAAAGCGTTCTCCACCGTCCACCACTGTCGAAGACCTCCTGCACCATCCGGGTGGTCGATGACTCGGACGGCCTCGAACCGGCAGCAGCTGGGAAGCATGAAGCGTGACGAAGTGGCATCAATTCTAGCAACCACATGCTCGGTGGACCCGTCTAAGGAAGTTGCTATCGTGTTGAATGGGAAGCCAGTCGTAATCCTAATCCACCCCCGACCGGTGCGACGCAGAGAAATTGTCGCGGACCTGGAGAGATGGACTTCCGGCAGCCTGCATTTCGTCGACGCGGGCACGGCAAAGGAAGCCGAAGATGCCGTTAAAGAGCTGATGAGCGAAAGTGACCTGGGCGCAAACCCAGACGGCTGGCTGATGGCGGTGATCACTGCGCCTGCAATTGGCGATTTCGATGGCCTAGCAACCCTGCAAACCGTCACCAGGAATTACACGCGACCCTTCAAGGTGCTTCTCGTTGAAGATCCCGGAACGCCAATTCCCGATGGGTTCAGGCGACTCATCTTGGACACGGCGACACTTGACCGGCAGTTCCAGGAAATGTTTGACTCGTGGAGCCCTGCGGACCCATGGGTGCAGGTCAAAGGTGGAAAGGAAACGCAGACTGGGCGGCAGATCCAAGACATTCTCTACTGCAGCGGCAGTAGATACACGTGGCAGCGCCCGAGCGACCCAAATATTACCGTAAAGATCGGAGACGAACTCCTTCCAGCCAATCCTTCGCCGCGCGAGATTTACGCAAAAATTTCAGACTTTCCCGTATCCGACAGAAAGCCTGAGGATCACGCATACGATCTGGTAGTTGTGGGGGCCGGGCCGGCGGGGTTGGCTGCAGCGCTGAGCGCCGGGCTTCTCGGTTTGCAGACGCTGGTTATCGAGGCATTTGTACTGGGCGGGACTGCCGCAACATCCATCAATCAAATTGAGAACTATCTAGGATTTCCTGACGGGTTTAGCGGGAATAAGCTAGCCAGGCTAACCCTGGATCAGATGAAGAATCAAAAGATTACCGGGGTTGATTGGTGGCCACTCCTGACAGCCCATTCGCTTGCCGCAGACGGTGACCGCTATCGCATCGTTTTCGATCCTAATTCAGGGAAATCCGTTTCGGCAGGAATCGTAATTTTGGCTTGCGGCCAAAGGCCCAGAAGCCTCCAAGTCGATGGTGAAATCGGGAAACGCTTCGAAGCGGAGAGCGTATATCACATCGCCTTGCGCTGCCACAAGGATAGCGAGCGACACAAGGACGTCGTGATCGTGGGAGGAGGGGACTCAGGAGGGCAAGCCGCTCTGATGTTCTCGGAGGTCGCGAGAAGTGTCACTCTTGTTTCTCGTGACCCGCTGTCCAAGTACATGCATAGGCGACTACGTACAAAGGTTAAGGCTGCCGAGAGGGCGAAACATCTTCGACTCCGGGAAAACTGCGAGGTGCTTCGTTTCCTCCGCGACGCCGACGGTAAACTTGCCAGGGTCTCCATTCGAAATGTCGGAGACCCCGACAATACAGAAGAACTCGACGCATCGTCAGCGTACGTACTAATTGGCGGCAAGCCGAACACTGAGTGGCTACACACGAGTGGCATCAGACTTGACCCGAAGAAACAGCGCGTCCTAACAGACGTACACCTTCCCGAAGAAGACAGAACACTATTTCATCAAAAGGTGAACCGTGAACTGGCGACTTTCGAAAGCAGCCTTCCCGGCGTATTCGCAGTAGGCGATGTTCGAGCAAAGTCCTTCCGACGCGTGGGGCAAGCAGCTGGACAAGGGGCGGCGGTCGTCGCATCACTTGAGGAATACTTGCGGGAAAGCGGCGACAGGATCCTTCGCGACCCCCAAAGTCCGGCATATCGGATCTTTGGCCCGGATGACGAGGGTTAATGCTCCGTTCTAGGCGCTCTGCCTTGCCCGACCAGTCCCGCCATCGAGCCGACGAACGTCCCCGGCCATGACCGGCCGCTCGACGAGCCGGCCGATAGTGATCGGCCGCGGTCAGCCCGGAAACACTCAATTGGCCAAGTCTTGCACTCACTGGCTTGCGCTCATCCGTCCACTTGACCGCTCACGCGCCAACTGGAGCGCTCAGTGGACCGCACCTGAGCTGGTTTTCAGGGCCGTTGGTGTTCGAGGATTTGGGCCTCGAGTTCGGCGATCCGTTTGTCGGCGAACCGGACGTTGTCGCGGGCTGCGGTCAGTTTGGCGATCAGCGACTTGTTCTCCGCGGCCAGTTCTCGAACCCGCCTCTTCAAGGTGCCATTGTCAGTAGTGATCCGGACGATGTCTTCCTCGGTCCACTGCGTCTGCAGGTCCTTGATCTGGCCAAGGAGGTCGCCGATTTGTTCGCGCTGGGCGAGGATCTCGGCGTTTGCGGCCTTGAGGGCGTCCTCGGCGTTGAGCGCGCGCTCGCGCCAAGACGCCTCCATGGCGGCCTGCTCGTCCCTGCGGTCTTGGATACGGCGGCCGACGGCCCGGCTCATCGCCTCGCTCACCAGCGTCTTGGCGTCAGCGTGTTCGTAGAGGAAGGTGCGGGAGACGTCCGCATGGCGGGCGACGGAGGCCATGGTGATCGGTGTTCTGGTCTTGGCCAGCCGTTGGAGGGTGTCCTTGATCCGCTGCAGGGCCGCGTCTGTCTTGCGCTGCCGGGCGGCGAGCGCTTCGGCGGTGCGGGCCGGCGGAACCCTGGGGGCGCTCAGTCCTTCGGCCACGTGTCCTCCTGGTAGTCGTTGTCGTCGTGGGCGAGGGCCGCCAGGTCGGTGGCCCGGAAGGCTAGGGACCACATGCGCTGGAAGTAGTCCTGCGGCCTGCGCAGGTCTATGGCCAGGGCTTCATCCAGCAGGCCAAGGCCGTACAGGGCCTTCTCCAGGCCCTCGATGGCGCGGGCGGTCGGCTCGAAGACCTGGTGGAGGTAGTCCGCAGTCGCGTCGTCCGGGGCGCGTTCGGCCAGCGACCGCCACTGCTCGGCCTTGCGCCGCCAGTAGAGGAGGTCGGCGCCGGACATGACGAACTTGTCGCAGGTGTGGCAGTCCAGGTTCCGGGGGCAGGCGTCGCCGCGGACCACCGGCTGAAAGGTGCAGACCCCGCCTTCGGCCGGGGTGCTGCGGCGGGAGAGGTCCAGGGCCATCGCCCGGGCCTCTTTCTGGGACAGGCCCTGGTCGGGTGAGACCAGCAGCGTTCCGGGGACGACGGAGCCCGGGCCGCTGACCCAGACTCGCTGCAGGACGTCGTCGATCTCCGAGGAGGCGACTTTGGCGTAGTGCTCGGTCATCTGCTGGGAGAGATGGCCCAGGTACTTCTTGATGTGGTGCAGGCCGGCGCCGTGCTTGAGCAGGTTGGTGGCCAGTGTGTGCCGGGCCTGGTGGGGAACCCATGCCCCGATGTCGAGGTCTTCCAGCCAGCCGCTGAAGCCGGAGTGGAAGAAGGTGTAGGAGATCGACACTGTGCCCTTGGGGTTGCGTGACCGAGAGGGGAACAGGGCCAGCTTGGCCCGCTCGTCCGCGGTGGGGATCCGGCCGTGGCGGTCCTCAAATCGCTCCAGGGTGATCTGCTGGCGGCGCTGAAGTCGCATGTAGAGCGGCTCGGGGATACGGATGGCCTCGTCAAGGTTGCCGACCTTGGTTTGGTCGTGCCAGAGGAAGGGGACACCGCGGTGAACGGTCAGGCACTCCAGACGCAGCCGGAGCACCTCGGTGCAGCGGCGGCCGGTGAATACCAGACCTTCCCAGGCGTCCCGCAGCCCGTGGTTGTTGGGGTCGTAGCGTTCGGCCAGCACCTGCAGGTTGGCTGGGTCGGCCAGTGCGTGGGCGACGGGGTCCGGGAAGGGGTGCCGGGCCCGTTGCGGCTTCCGGCCGCTGGTCGGCATGACGACGATGAACTTCCGCGACAGACCGATCTCCTCCGCGCGTCCGCCGTCCAAGGCGTAACGCAAAATCGCCCGGCCGTGGTTGAAGACGAAACGGCGGCTGTGTTCAGTGGCCGTGCTCGGCTTCCCGGTGTGTCTGCGGATGCCCAACATGGGCAAGCCCTCACGGGCCCGCTTGAGGTGGTCGGCAACGAACCTACGCATGTGGTCCTCATTCAGCACCCGCGGGTCGTGGCCGCCCTCGGACGCGGCGACTTCCAAGAACGCGCTCAGCTCGGTGCAGGCCCGCCGGTCATTGTCGAGGGAACAGGGGCTGCGGGGGATTCGCGGGGACCGCAGCCGGTCGGCGAGGTAGTCCCAGAGCAGGTCCCGTAGCCACCGCTGGGAGACGCCAGTGAGGTCCCAATTGCTATGGCGCTGCGGGAAGCGGACCCCGAAGTGCTCGGTCTCGATGTAGCCGGCCTGCTTGGTCTCCTCCGGAGTGAAGTAGACGATCCGCAGCTCGATCAGGGCCTCGCCCAAGATCATGCGTTTGCTGGCGTCCATCTGGCGACGCTCCTCGGCCAGCTCGGTGAGCGAAGCGACGCCGCTGTCGCGGACCAGGTTGATGGTCTGCTGGACCCAGCAGGTTGGCCAGTAGGAGTGAGCGGCGCGCTGGGTGTGGGCGAACAGCACCCACCGGAACTCGGCCCGCACCAGCGCGGGCAGCCCCCGCAGGTTGATCGTCCCGGCCCGCGAGACCGGGGGCGTGATCTGGCACCAGTGGCGGAAAGCCGCCTCGTCCGCGTAGAAGATCGGCACAGGCTTGCCCAGCACTTCGAAGCGGTGGAACCACCTCTGCGGACGCCGGGCCCCTCCCGGCCGACCCTCGGCCTCATAGCGTCCCTCGTGGACCCAGCACAACCCCATCGGGCTGTCGGACAGGGACTGGCAGGAGACCACCAGGCACTCGCCGTAGCCGGGGAACGATTCAGTCTGTGTAGCCATCCAGACCTCGAAGGCCAGGTCGGGGATGCGCGAGGCCTTCTTCCAGCGGCCGTGGTGAGTCAAACACAACCGGAGCCCGTGATGCCGGGCCGGGCGTTCAGGGCAGATCCGACACAGCGGCGGATCGGCCATCCGGGCATAGGACGACTTCGCAGGTTTGGCGTCGCGCAAGAACTCTCGCCGCGTCAACTGCGGGTTCGCCTGACGGCCAGCCAGCCACTTCATTCGATGCGGGTTGCACAGGTCGTGGGCGTTGGTGCGCGACTGGTGGCAGTCCTCGACCCGGCAGCTCCAGCCGAAGACCGGGTGGTCGGCGGGAAAGCGCATCAGATCCTCGCGGAACAGCGGCTCGACGTGCGGGCCCTGGAGCAGCGCGGTCAGCACCTCCAGGCGGTCCCGGGTCTCCCGCCGTCGGGTCGGGTCGGCGAGCACACGCAGCGGCAGAAGAGTCTCACTCACCGCATCTCACCCCACGTCGTCAGCAGGGCGGCGTTGAAGACCTCGTCGTTGACGTCGACATGGGCGTAGATCTCGTCGACCACCGCGGTCGAGGCCCAGCCGCCGGCGTCCCGGACGATGACGAGGTTGCCCTGGGCGGCCTCAAGAACCGTGGTCGCCCAGGTGTGCCGGAACATGTGCGGGCGGATCAGGCCGAGCCCGGCCCGGAACCCTGCCCGCTTGAGCATCCTGCGAGCTCCCTCAGGTGCCCAGGGCAGAGAGCGGTCCGGCCCGTGCTGCTGGACCAGCAGCATGCCGTGCCCGGCCGAGCGCGGATACTCGCTGGTCATGTAGTTGAAGTAGGTGTGGATCATCGCCGGGCTGACCCTCTTGATCAACCCGCCACGGATCACCCCGTCGGTGAACTCCCACGGCCACTTGGTCTTCGCCCGGGCATCGTTAACCAAGCCGTCGCGGTGGCAGACATGCGCGTGAGGCCCGCGGCATTCGCTGCAGGCGGCGTCCTCTCGAAGATGCAGGTCACATAGGTGTAGGCCGCACATCTCGCCGATTCGGAAGCCGCCGTCGCTGAGCCACTCGACGATCAGCCGGTCCCGGGCGGAGTGCACTGTCTCCAGCAGCACTTCGCGGGCCCCGTCCGGCAGCATCTTCTTGTGCCGGCGACGCACCCCCTTCGGCGCCAGCGGGTTGGCGTCCATGCTCCGGATCAGGTGCCCCAGCAGGGCCCGGTCCCGGTCCCGCTGGGTCGGCAGACGCCTCAAGTTCAAGGCCTCGGCCAGCGAGGTGTTGATGCCCAGCTCGGCCTGCTGCAGGTAGAAACCCTTCAGGCAGGAAGCGGCCCCTTTCAGCGCGTCGGCCTGGTAAGGCCTCTTGCCCACCCGCCACGGAGACCCGAACGGCATCGCGACCTTCGCCCCCACCGCCCCCATATACCGCTGCAGATCCCGGAAGCCCACCTCTTCCGGCGTCAGCCCCTCGTACTCCAGCCACCGAAGGTGATCCACAAGCAGGTACGCGTACGTGCGGTCGGAGCCCTTGCCGGCATACCGGGACAGGTACCGATCCGCCCCCTGATGTACACCACTCGCCGAGTCGAAGACGGTGTACGAGCGGCTACCGTCCCGATGCCGTACCTCCTGCACCCTGAGCTGACCCATGGACAGCCTGCGTGGCACATTGCCTCCATACCGACCTCACTGAACATGGCGAACACCACAACCACGGTCGGCAAACGAGGTCGGCATGTCCGAGGTCACTGCCACCCGCGAACATCCCGAACAGCACCTCTCCGGGTCGGAAAACCCAGGAAATACGTCTTGTCGAAGAAGACCGGGTCGATCGTGTCCAGGTCGACGAACCCGGCCACGTCGATCGACCGGGACCGGCCGGGAGCGATCTCGTCGAGCTCCTTCGGCTCGACGACCACGTACTCGCCACCGGTGTCGAAGCGCTGTTCGCCTCTTTGATCAGCGGCCGCGCTTCGTGGAGCCAAGGGAAGGGGACCCTCGGCGATGTCGTCGACGTGGGTCAGGTCGACGTTGCCTTGTTTGAGCCGGGTGATGCGGTTGGTGAGTTCGGAGGTTTCGCTGGGTGCGCCGAGGCCGGAGGTCCGCTGGGTCTGTTCAGGACCGGGGTCGATCCTCGTTGGATGCTGCATAAGGGTGATCGTGCCTCGCGGTTGCCAGATTGAGCGAGGGGGCGGGTATATCCAGAGACGTCCAACCAATCCCGCACCATGGAGCTGGCGGATGGAACTCAAGAACGGTGACTCGACGGATGATTCGGGTCGCTACCAACTTTCCTACGACGCTGCCGAGCATGCCTTGTCTCAGCAAGACGGCACGTTGGGAAATCTGAGGAACCGCGCCACGGGGCTCGTTACGATTTCAACAGTGATCGGTACTTTTACTGGTCTCTTTGGTGTGGGTACGAAGGAAAATCCCCTGCCCGTCGGCTATGCAGTAGGATTGATTGCTTTCGTGGTGCTGATCGTTGGGGCCATCATGTATGTGGTGTTTCCCAAAAAGGATTGGTGGTTCGGTCCGGATCCGCAAGACATCTTGGATGGTGTAGAGGTCGAAAAAGACCGACTGCTGTGGTCGCAGGCCAAGGGGATGGCAAAGGCTGTACGGGATAACGGAAAGGAAATTGACAAAAGAGCCAAAATCTATGGTGTCGCGGTTGTTTTGCTTGGTCTCGAGGCAGTGTATGCGGTGATTATTTCTCTGGTCTCAGTGGGCTCGAAGTAATAGAAACGGATAGGGCTCATGATTCAGAGTCGGAGGCGTGGAGAGGCCCAGCAGCCCGGGGAGCAATCGCCGGAGCCTGGACGGCCCCTTACTGGGACGAATATCTACTACTCGGCTGCGGAGTCAGGCCCTGAAATTCCTCGCAAGGGGTCAAGTCGGGCGGCGGGGGAGCCTGAGCCTGGGAATCCTCGCAAGGGGTCAAGTCGGGTGGCAGGGGAGCCTGAGCCTGGGAATCCCCGCAAGGGGGTTAATAAGGCGATCCTCGTAGAAGCTGTTGCAGATAGGCTTGGCACTCGCCAGGATGCCGTCGATGCAGTTGACGCGGTCCTTGACGCGATCGTCCGCGCGGTTGTGGCCGGCGATCGAGTATCGGTTACAGGGTTTGGCTCGTTCGAAAGGGTTGAACGACCTGCACGTTACGCTCGTAACCCTCAAACTGGCGAGCGTGTCCGCGTGAAGAAGACATCGGCGCCCCGCTTCCGTCCGGGACAGGGTTTCAAGGATTTGCTCAGCGGTGCGAAGAAGCTACCGAAGGGTGGCGAGGTAGCGGTACGGAAGGCTCCGAAGGGCAGCCTAGCTGTCTCGGCTGAGAGTCCCGCGAAGAAGACCACGGCCGCGGCGAAGAAGACTGCGGTGAAGAAGACCACGGCCGCGGCGAAGAAGACTGCGGTGAAGAAGACCACGGCCGCGGCGAAGAAGACTGCGGTGAAGAAGACCACGGCCGCGGCGAAGAAGACTGCGGTGAAGAAGACCACGGCCGCGGCGAAGAAGACTGCGGTGAAGAAGACCACGGCCGCGGCGAAGAAGACCACGGCCGCGGCGAAGAAGGCTGCGGTGAAGAAGACCACGGCCGCGGCGAAGAAGACCACGGCCGCGGCGAAGAAGACTGCGGTGAAGAAGACCACGGCCGCGGCGAAGAAGACTGCGGTGAAGAAGACCACGGCCGCGGCGAAGAAGACTGCGGTGAAGAAGACAGCCGGTATCGGGGGTGGAGGCTAAGGAGCATCCATGTCAGATAGTGCGCTTCCGCCCCCCTATTTCACCACTCACTACGTCCCGCAACGCGGGCTCGGGTCGTGTTCAGACGGGCGCGGCGGGCGGTCATCGACGCGACCCGTACGGCCCGGGGCACCGGCACCCCGAGGCGTGACCGTGGCGAAGGCTCCCGCACCTGGACGGTGCAGGTCCCTCGCGCTATGCCGCCGGAAGCGCGTGCGGGGTGAGCGCTTCGCCGTGGCGGATTCACCGGGCGACGTTGGTGGCGGCGAGTAGGCGGCCGGTTCCGGCGGCCACAGCCTGGGTGTGGCCAGCTAGCGGGTTGGCTCCAGGAGTACGTGGGTGGTCGCGTCCGGGGACCAGCCACGGTCCAGCATGTGGCGGCGGCACAGCTGCACGTTCCGGCTGGGCCGCGCCCAGTGCAAGTGCACCAGGCCGCCGCTGACCGAGCGGGTGCGCAGCTTGCCGGACAGATGCTGGTCCAGGGGAGTTTTTCCGTCTCCACCACGGTGCCGTTGAAGGCGTGGATGGCCCCGGCGGGGAGCCCGAGTTCGTCGTTGCATACCGCGAGGCGTGTTCGTGGTGCTTGTGCCCGAACTCCGCAGGCCCTCTGTCTGACACCCCAGCGGCCACGCGCCGTGCCGGGCGGGTTGGGTACTCCGGGGTCAGGGGTGGAGGTAGCTCTCAAGGTAGCTACGGGCCGCGGCCTCGCTTGTGCCGAGCGCGGTCGCCACCTGCTCGGCGCCTGCGTCCTCACCCGCAGGGGTGAAGTTCAGCCGCCCGCCCGCCCGCCCGGTCCCGGGTCGCCCTGCGGTTGCCGATTGCGCGTGTAGGGGAGGAGGCTGGAGGTGTGTAGCGCGGGCTCGTGCCCGCTGTGGCAGGCCCCTGTGCCGGTATGAACGTGGAGTGCCGCCCCGATGTTGGCCTTGTCGACCCCTCATTGAATCGCCAACGGGCGCACATATTCGAGACGTTGAGCCTGGTCAGGCGCTGCGTGTTTATGACACCGAGCGAAGTCCGGGCATGCCAAACACCGCGCCGGGGCGGTGATCGCCCGACCGGGCGTTACAGGGAGGAATACGTCATCGCGAGAGCGTGGACGCGGGTTCATTAGAGCTGGAGGTCTGATGATGACCGCCTACCCGGCGCGGGAACGTTTGTATACCGCAGAGGAGCTGCTCGAGGGCTTCGACCCCGACAGTTCCCTGGGGTTCACCCAGACCCGCGATTTCAGCATGTTCCGGAGGTACGTCCTGGATGGCGAGTCGGCGCCCAGATCGCTGGAGGTCCGTCAGCAGCAGAACCTGCACGACGCCGGTATTTCCTGGGCGCTGGGAACCTATCTGGAGCAGAAGTCCCCTGCACTGGTTGGGGTGATGGGCGGCCACAAGGTCGCCCGCGACGATCCAGCGTACCGCCAGGTCGCCCTGCTCTCCAGACGCCTGACGCAGGAGAGATTCCTGATTGCGACCGGAGGCGGGCCCGGTGCGATGGAGGCGGCCCACTTGGGGGCGGCCTTCGCGAACGCCGACGCGGCGCTCTTGGACAGGGCGTGCGAGGTGCTGAAGGAGCATCCTGAGCTGCCCGACCTTTCTAAGTCGCCGTTCAACTCGGACGGGTCGATCGAACCGGAGCAGAAGGCCGTCCTCGAGGCAGCAAACCACTGGCTCGTTGTGGCGCTGGCCGCACGGGACCTGTGCCCGTCACCGCGCGGCGCGAGCCTCGCCATCCCGACATGGCGCTACGGCCAGGAGCCGACCACGCCCTTTGCGACGGAGTACGCCAAGTACTTCCAGAACAGCATCCGGGAGGAGGCGCTGGTCGCGAAGTCGCTGGCGGGCATCGTGTTCGCCCAGGGCGGGGGCGGCACGCTCCGCGAGATCTTCCAGGACGTGGAGGAGAATTACTACGCGGCGAACGCGGCTCAATTCACGCCGATGATCTTTTTCGACCCCGATGCGTACTGGCAGAACGACGTGGAGGTCAACCCGGATGGCACCGTGGGTCGCCGCGCTGTCAAGCTCGACCAGGTGCTCGGCCGGATCTTTGTACTGGCCCGCGCCAAGATCGGTGACACACAGGCGTGCCTGGAGAAGGTCCGCTTCACCGTCGATTTCGATGAGATCGTGGAGCTGCTGCATGCCCAGGCGGACACCTCCGAGAGGCGCCTGACGCTGATGCTGGAGGGCCGTGCCGCGGAGCTGCCGGCCGCTCCCTGGAGCCGCTGAGGAGCATGTTGTGGCGTACGCCGACACGCCACCGTTCCCGTTCGGCGGACCGCCCCGTCTCCGGGGTGCCCAGGGCCAAGCCTGGCGGCTCAGGGCTGCGGCAGCAGGACCGGGCGCGCGTGGCAATCGGCGGAACGCCGAGCGCGCCTCACCTCCACCATCAGCAGGCTCTGATTACGCTGCGTTTCCCGGCCATGGCGAGCCCTGGGGGCACCTGTGACACAGATCCGGATTGCTACGTTCAACCTCGAGAACTTCGATGAGACCCTCCCGACGGCGCGCCCTTCGCTGGCTGAACGCATCACGTTGATGAAGCCGCAGATCACGCGGCTGCGGGCGGATATCGCCTGTTTCCAGGAAGTCCACGGGCAGGAGCGCCCCGGGCAGCCGCGCGACCTTCTCGCGCTGAAGGAGTTGCTCGCTGGCACCAACCTCGACGGCGCGCCCCTGGTCAGTACCAAGCCTGAGAGCGACGCGGTTTTCGACGTGCGGAACCTGGTGATCGCCACCCACCTGCCGGTTCTCAAGCATCAGCAGCTGAAGAACGACCTGGTCAACGAGCCCCGCTACCAGCGGCTCACCGCCAATCCCCCCGACCCGCAGCCGGTGGCGATCGGTATCGAGCGGCCCATCCTGCACGCGCAGATCGACATCGATCACGCAGCCCCTGGCCGACTGCTGCACGTCATTACCGTGCACCTGAAGTCCAAGATCCCCAGCGACATTCCCGGCCAGGTGGTCGACTCCCAGAAGGGCATCTGGCGCACCGCCGACAGCTGGGCCGAAGGCAGCTTCCTGTCGTCCATGAAGCGCATGAGCCAGGCCTTGGAAGTCAGGCGCCTCATCGACCAGATCCTCAAGGACGATCCAGACGCGCGGATCATCGTCGCTGGTGACTTCAACGCCGAGCCCGAAGAAGTTCCGGTGCTGGCGATCTGCGGCAACGTCGAGGACACCAACAACGGAGACCTCGCCAGCCGGGTCCTGGTCCCCATTGAGCACACCATCCCTAGCGAGGCCCGCTACACCCTCTTCCACCACGGCCGTGGCCAGATGATCGACCACATGCTCGTCACCCGAAACCTCCTTGCCCACTACCGCGGCTCAGAGATCCACAACGAGATCCTCCACGACGACTCCATCGCTTTCGCCACCGACAGCAAGTACCCCGAGTCCGACCACGCCCCCGTAGTCGCCACCTTCGACTTCGGCTGACCAGCGCACGAATCAGCGTGAAAACTGCGCCGTCACGCCCCTCTTCTCCCCTCTTGTTGTCCGTGGGGGAGGAGATCATCGGGTTCCAGGGGGCCCGGCGCCCTCCACGATCAGACAGGTCCGGCTTGTGGCCGACCGGTGCAGCTGGTCGCGAGTGGCGAAGGGGTGGAGCTGATGGCAGGCAGGCGGCTGACGAATCCGGCGGGGTCCTCGAACGACCTGCGGGCGGTGTGCTGCGTGTGCTTGGGGTGCTGAAGGTGGCCACGGCTGACCAGATCCAGCGGATCGCTTCACCGCACCTGACCTACCGGCACACGACGAAGGCGACTGCTTCCGAGCGGAAGACCGCACGGACTGCTTCGCGCGCGGGTGCGCTCTCCGATTTGCGCAAGCACGGTCTCGCCGAGAACGGCGGGACCAGCCGGGCGGGGGAGTCGCTGCGCAACCTGACCGCCAAGGGCCTGGAGGCCGCCTCCTACGAACTGGGCCGCCCCATGTCGGAGATGGACTCCACCGTGCGCGTCGCGGGCTCCAGCGGGGCCACCCGCCCCATGGCCGTCAACGAGACGGTCATCGCGCTGCTCCGCCCCAAGCCCGACCTGAGGCTACTCACCCGCGAGCCGGCCGAAGCCAAGGCGGCCGCCCAGGCCGCCGTCGACGCACCCGGCGGTGTCGGCACCATCGCCTCGTACGCGACCGAGGTCCCGCTGCCCGCCACCGGCACGTGGGGCGTGCCGGGCAAGGGCGGCGCCCAGGCCGACATCGTGCTCACCGCCCCGCAGGACCGGATCCCGCTGCTGTTCATCGAGGTCGACAACTGCCACGAGAGTGCCGAGGAGATCGCGGCGAAGCGCGCGAATTACCACCGGTTCTTCAAGCGGCAGATCAAGGACACCGACGGCAAGGACAAGCCGATGTGGCGCACCCGCTGGCCCGCCCGCGCCGCCGACTACGGAGAGGTCCCGCACCCGCCCGTGCTGATCGTCTTCAACCACATCGGCACCTTTTGCAGCCCGCATGCTGACGGAGTCGATCGCGCAACGCGATCAGTCCAGTTCCCCGCGGGCACCGAGTTCGTCGAGGATGACGCGGTGGAGGCGGGCCCAGACCCGGGCCCGGCTCCACCGGGCGAAGCGTCGGTAGATCGTCTGCCAGCTCGGACTGAACACCGGCGGCAGCTGTCGCCGGGTGCAGCCCGAGGTCGCTGCGAAGATGATCGCGGCCAATGCTTCGCGGTCACCCGCTCGACGCTTGGCCACCACCCTGCGGAGGTATGGACTTCCGTCGGCGGCACTACCCGTCGGAACGACACCCACAACTCGTCCGGCACCAGCCGCTCAACCAGATCCGTCATGCACGGATCAACGCGCTTAGAAACGGTGTCTTATGGGTGGTGAGGCGGCTTGTCAGGGTCCGGGTGAGGGATGTGTCTCTGTGCCCTGGCGTGATGTGGTGGAGTGAATTGCGAGTTGTGTTTCTTGGCCGCCTTACTGGCGTCCAATTTGTGAGCAAACTCAGTGTCGTTGACGACGAAGCTTTCTTCCTCGCAAAACGCTTCCCATGAGGGCGATTCCGGGTGGGTTCCCGCTGGATGTTGCTTGCTGGGTTTCGTCATCGACGATCAGCCCCTGCCGATATGCGTGGTCGAGATGCACTGAAGCATTCCCATACCATCGCTCTTTGCTTCAGCTTCAGTTTGCGACATCCGGGGTTGACTCGCCACTGAGCGACAGCAGGCGCATCGAATCGCACTGGAGATCCACTGCGTAGAAAGTCTGGAGAGGTATAACCACCCGATGCAAGATCACGGACAGCTACCTCGCAGGCCTCTACCTCCGCGTCGCAAATGATGTGGATCGACGGTCGCCGCCTGATCAAACATCACACACCCTTTAAGATAGCGTTTCATTTGGTGGGGTCTGTCAATCGAACGATTTACAGTCCCGCTGCAGAAGCGGGCGGACCGGAACGCCATCAGCCACCCACGGACCCAAGAGCCCGGCGGACCCCGCGTCGGACGCTAGCGTCCCCAGTCCCGTCCCGAGAACCACGCACGTGACTGCACATTGAGCCGGCCGACGGCGCCGGTCACTCCCGAGGCCGGGGCCGCGAAAGGCCGGGGCGTATAGCCCCACCGTTGTCCGGCTCGATCCGGAGCCGGGCGCGAGAGAGCATCTGCCGGACACGCCGTCTGCCGTACGCAGCCGCTATGCCCGCTGCGATCGGTCCCACCAGCGGCACACCGGCCAGACTGCGAAGCAGCTGCAGCAATCGGTGGCCGCGGTTTATGGTCATGGCGCCCTCCGGCAGGAGTAGGCCAGAAGGCCCCTGATGGCCATGGCCAGACAGGCGGTGTGCCACAGGCCCAGCAGGGCGGTGTCGGGGAGCGGAGCCGACGCGGCCTCCCGCACAAGGGCCACTGCCCGATCCCCGCGGTAGGCCGAAGAAGGAGTCCCGGGCGGCGTGGACGGCAGGACGTGCGTGGCGATACTGCGCATCTCCTGCCATGCCCTCTGAACATCCTCGGGTGGCAGGAACTGCCGACTGCGCCACCGGGTATAAGCCAGCCTGACGGCATCCCGGGCTGCGTGCTCGGCCAGCCCGGCCATGCCGGCGGCGAGGGGCGGAAGGGCCACTGTTCGGGGTGGGGCGAGCAGCCACCCGGACGGCAGGACCATGCGGCCTCGCCCCGGGTTCCTGCCCACCCACCCTTCGTCCTGGAGGAGGCTGAGGGCCGTGCGCATGAGTGATGGTTCGGTGACGCGGTCGCGGGCGAGCTCGGCGATCCCCGGCAGCGGCGCCTCGGGAGGGTAGAGCCTGGACGCGACCTGGTCGAGGAACCGGTTGGCCAGGTGGCGGGCCCGAGAGTCCCGCTCATCTGGCGAATGGGGCACGGCGATGTGGTAGCCGTTTCGGGCCAGTGTCCCGGCCTGCGCCAGGTCTGCGAATGCGCGCGGCAGCAGGACCGCAGGTACACCGAGGTCGGTGGCGACGACCTTGGCCGGCAGCACCATCCCCGGCACGTAGCGGCCGATATCAATCCCGGCGGTGATCAGCTCACAGATCTCTTCGACCGTCACGTTCGAATTGGCAAGATCAATAGAGTCAGCTTGCCGTATCTCCTGAGAGAGTGCCTGAAGCATCACGCCAACTCGCCTTCGCCGCGGACCAATAGTCGCATTTGCGGGTCTCTGCGCGGGGCGCGCTGGAACAGGTGGGAGTCCCCCTTCCAGCCCGTGATTTCGCGGACCTTCTCCCAGCCGCAGGCATGCTCGAGATAGTCAGCCAGGTTCTTCACCCGCACGGTGCAGCGGATCCACGCTGGGGGAGAGGGCCTGCGTGCGGCATAGTCGCAGAGCCAGTGCGTCAGCAGCCGCCCCAGGCCCTGCTGCTCGGGGTGGGTGTGAGTCAGGGAGACCGTCAGGCTCGATTCCTGCCGCTCCTCGAGTGTCCAGCCGGCCACGGGAGCTGCGGACTGTACCGCGAGTGCAGCAACGAGGGTCTCGCCGTCCCACATCCCGACGGGCAGCATGCCCGGCTCGGGCTCCGGGAGGCGGACGAGGTCGACGAGGTTGGAGCTTTCCCCGCTCAATGGGAGCCGACGATCCAGCAGCCAGTACATGCGCAAGCGGATCAACTCGTCTACAGCTGGGACGTGGTCGGGGGTCAGCAGCGTCATTACATACATGGGAAACCTTGACTAGTGAGGTAGTGGCCGGGATCGGCGCGAGGACCGACAGGGGGAGGCTGTCTTCCGCAGCAGCCGTGCGGCGGTGCTGGCCTCGCAGTGGTTGGCAGACCGCCGAGGTGCGTGGCGCGGGGAGGCCGGGCACGCCCCGGTTGCCCGCATGGCAACGGAGGCAGTGGCGCGCTGTACCGCACGCCCTATGGCCGGTCAGCACGCGGGAATGGTTGAGCGTGCTCCGGGGGACGGGGCCGTTGGGGACTGCCCGTTCCAAAGTGGAGAGGCCAGCGCCGGGAGGGACCTGGGGGCAGGGTGGCGCACGACGTGGAGGTAGCCCAGCGAGCCGACGCTCCACTTCGCCGTTGGCCTCCAGGTGCAGCAGTCGGCGAACCGCAGCGGCGAGGTGGCAGGTGACGGATACCGGTCGCTCGGTGGTAACGCTGAGACGGTGGAAGGGAGGCTCACGCCGACTCCCGGAGGGTGGCCGAGCCCAGTACGCACCAGGTGGTGCCGTCCGCGGAGACGCCCCAGCATCCGCGGTGCTCACGTGCGAGGTGATCCACCAGGTAGAGGCCTCGCTGGCCGATATCGTCCGGGTCCGCCATCTTGACCTTGGGAACGTACGATCCGCCACCTGTTACCGCCAGCATGAGAGCGCCACAGCCGACGACCCACCGGACACGGATCGAGCTGCTGGAACCGTGCTGGAGTTCGTTGGTGAGCAGCTCGCTCACCATCAGCTCGGCAGCCGATGCCACATCGTCCTCGACGCCCCAGCGGCGCATGTGGGACATCGTGGAGCGCCGAACGTCCTGCACGTATCGGGCATCTTCCGGGCGAAACGAGCCGGGCCCAGCGGGGCGCGCGCACCAGACAACGGTCTCCGCCCCGTCGCGGAACCCCGCAGCCGGCGGCACTTGATCCGAGGACCGGATGGCGGGGTCCGGTAACGGCGCAACGCGGGCTGGCTCCGGGGCCGCGCCGGCACACATTGTGTTCGGCACCCTGAGACTGGTCATCATCGGTCCTTTCGGCGGCGCTTCCGTCGTCAGCTCGCTCAGGTAAACGCCTTCCGCCGAGCCGCGAGTAGGGCGATGTGACTCCTTCATCTCCGCGTACCCTAGGGCGATTTGGTCCTTCCTTTACCTGTATGAGGGGCGCGATCGGTCCTACTGTGGAGCGATGAGCGTGCTGCCGAACCACGTACTCGTCGAATGGATGCACGACCAGCAACTGAGCTCCCGTGAACTGGCTGAGCTGGTCAACGGGGCTGTCGCCCAACTCACCGGCCGGCATGGCGGACTGGACGACAGCAACATCCGCGCCTGGCGCTCCGGACGTGTCCGCTGCCCCAAGAACGTGCAACTGCGAGCCCTGGAACTCGTCAGTGGAAAGTCAGCCACCGACTTAGGGTTCGAACGCCGCACTCGTACCCCGGCATCCGCACCAGCGAAGGAGGAACCGCCAGTGCTCCGCCGTCATCTCATCCAGGGAGCCGCCGCCATCGCGGCCACCGCCGCCACGCCCAGCTACGCGGCCTCGCCCCGCATCGGCGTCACCGACGTCGAGCGTCTCCAGCAACGCTTCGCCGATGTCGTCGCCAGCGATCACCGCCATGGCGGCCAGCAGACCATCGAACAGCAGGCCGCCGCCCTCAGCGAGGAAGCCCTTCAACTACAAGCAAGCGGGGCCGCCAGCCAGCGCGTACGCGGATACCTATACGCCAGCGCCGCCGCGTTCCGCTCCTCCGCCATGTGGGCCGCCATCGACGGACGCCGGTACAACCGGGCCATCGAGCACATGCGCCACGCCCAGCAACTCGCCGCGATGTCCGGCGATCAGGCCATCCAATTCCGTATCTGGTCCCACGCCGGCACTATGTACCGGCACATGAAGCGACCCGCCGACGCCGCAGCGGCCAACGACGTCGCCCGCACCCTCGCGATCACCCGACGCGACCCCATGTTCGCCTCCCTCGGACACGCTCGGCACGCCGCCATCCACGCCACCGCTGGCGACCTCAGAGCCACCCGCCGAGCGCTCGACACAGCACAGGAAGCGATGCAGCGAGCAGATCCCGACGCGGACCGCCCGGTCTGGATGCGGGCCTTCTACGACCAAGCCGAACTGGACAGCCTCGCCCTCTCCGCCTTCATGTCCCTAGCCCAGTACGACGCTGCCGAGGCACACGCCCATCGATGCCTGGCGAGCCTACGACCCCACATGCACAGGTCGCGGGCCATCACCACCTCGCGTCTCGCCCTCGCCCAGCTGGGCCAAGGCGACCTGGAGCCAGCGGTGACCTCCGCGATGCGCGTCCCCCGGGACGCGGCCACATCCCATCCCCGCGTCGTGGAGATGCTGGCGACCCTCGGAAGTGAGCTGCGCAAGAATGCGCGGACGAGCCCGCAAGCCCGCCTGTGGACCGAGTACGCCAGGTCGCTGAAAGGAACTGCGAAATGACGGACTCCGTCATCCTGAAGCACCACACGGACCTCGAGGACGTGCGAGAGGATCTGATCAAGGTCTACGCGAGCGTACGAGGCGACCTGCTTCACCTGCCGAACTACCGGGTCGAGACGTTCACCGAACGACTCGACCGGCACGGCAACGACCCCGGCTGGGAAGCCGTCATGGCCCACGCTCCCGACGGCGAACCCATCGGCTACGCCTACGCCAACACGGTGGAGCCCGGAAACCGCTGGTGGACTCGAATGGACGACCCAGCCCCTGCCCAGTACGCGAGCTCGACATCCCTCGCGATCAAGGAGATCGGCGTCGTCAAGCCCTGGCGCGGCCAAGGACTCGCCCAGGCCATGCACGACGAACTCCTCCGGCACCGAGACGAGGACTACGCGTCCCTCCTCGTCAACCCGGCCGCCGGCGACGGCAAGGTGAAGAGGCTCTACGAGGGCTGGGGGTACGTCCACATCGGCAGCCAACAGCCGTCGCCGGACTCCCCGGCGCTGCACTGTCTCGGGCGCCCCGTCACGAAGCCCTAACGCGCCGAGCCTCCAGTGTCTGGAACCGCGTCATCATCGAGGAACACCGCCCTGTCATCGCCATACCTGCCCGAAGACCTGCTCCAGGCGCGCAAGCAGTCTGTACGCCAACTCCTCCTCGCCGCCCACAATGAACCGGACTTGGTAGTCGCTCGGCACGGTTCAGGTCGGGTCTTTTGGTGACGCGCGGCTCCCAGGACCAGCGGGCTACGTCCGGTGAGGGGGCTGGTCGTCTCAGCCTGCTTGGCGGGGGTGGAGTCAGGCGTCAAGTTGAGGGCGCGGCAGGTCGGCGCGTATTCTCCACCGCGTTCAAAGCCTGTCAGGTGAAGCTGTCCCACTCGAGGATCAAGCGCGGGGCATCGGGGTTGAGGCGTGCAGCGCGTCGGGGACCCGTTCCGATCACGATGGCCTTGCGTTCGCAGGGCTTGGGCAGGCGTCCTTGCTGACGTGCCGCCCACCGGTCGAGGCGTTTGTGTTCCGCGTCGTACGTCCCTGGAACAGGGGCACCACCGCACCAAACCGGACAGCGCGCTGCCCATTTCTCCTAGGCTCGAGGGAGGCGGCAGCGCGATGTGGTTCAGGGAAGTTCCAATCAGATGGCCAGGGCGAACAAGGCCTTCCTTCTTGGGAGCGTAGATCGCGCGGATGCTGGCCAGTTGCTGTTCCCGTGGGATTGACGCTGGCCGCACCCTCGCCGTCCAGCGGGTCGAATGATGGGTATGTGATGACGGTCAGGACGCGGGTCAGGCAGCTCTCGTCGGTGCCCTGAACTCGACCCGGTGTCTCATTCCCGTTGATGGATCGGAAGGCCTAGATCTGACCTTGTAGCGGCCATGAGTGCATTTCGCCGTTCAGCCCCGGGGGGCCCGCGGGATCACGCCCGAGATCGCCCGACGTGGCACACCTCACGGATCAGGTCTTGGCAGGACCCGCTGGGTCGTCGAGCGGACCTTTGCCTGGTTACACCAGTTCAAACGGCTACGGATCCGCTACGAGATACGAGCCGATCTCCACCTCGGCCTTCTCCAACTTGCTTGCAGCATCATCTGCTTACGGCGACTTCGAACCTCATTTTGAAACGATCAGTTACAGGGAGGAGACAGCTTAAAGGGGGGCAGGCTGAGGGGGCTCCAAGCCGAGGGACTTGGCTTCGGCGATCTTTTTCGTGTAGTCACCCGGCGACTCGCTGGCCAGGCGCTGGTAGAGCTCCAGGGCCGCGCTGCGGGCCGACTCGAACTCCTGTAGGCGATCGAGAGCGAGCAGGGTGCTGGCGCGCCGCAGATGGGCGTCGGCGAGCTCCTCCGGCAGCTCCAGCCGTGCCAGGACGGTCACGGCTTCGGCGGCCGCGAGCTCGGCGCCTTCGAATCTTCGCGCGAGCGTCAGAAAGCTCACCTGGTTGTTCAGGGCGGTCAGGAGGCCTTGGGCATAGTCTGTCGTGTCGCGGAGCAATGAGCGAAAGATCTGTGCCGCCTTGTTGTTGACCCGGGACGCCACCGCCAGTCGTGATGCGTTGGCCAGTGTCTTGGCCTGCATGAGGAACGCTCCGCCGAGCAGCGGCAGGTGGTCCCGGCCGCGATCCGCGACGAGGCGCCTCGCCAGGGTGACGGCCTCGTCCGCGATCTCAATCGCCTCCTCGTGGGCGTCGGCTGTGGTACTGAGTTCCGCCAAGTCCAAGAGAGTCCGCACGTAGTCCCACTGTCGCGTGTCCGGATCGGAGGGGTCCAGCTGCCGTTGGATCGAGGCCGCCTCCCGGATGGCCTCCCGCACACCGGTGAAGTCGCCGAGATCGAGCAAAATCTCCGCGAGATGGCTTAGCGTGGACTCGAGTTCGGTGAGATAGGCGTCAGGTCTCTCCTCGGCTGCTGCCCGGCGGACTCGTAACGACTCCCGGGCCGCTCTCAGGGCCTCGTCCAGGTGCCCCGCCTGGTGGTGGTGGCGTGACAGCGTGTTGAGCGACCGCGCGAGATCCGGGCGTGCTCCTGCGTCGCTGGAGGCGAGTTCCCGGCGCATGTCGACGGAGGCCCGGGCCTTGTCCAGCGCTTCATTGAGGCGGCCGGTGGCGGCAAGGCCGTAGGAAAGGTTGTTCAACAGCCCGGCCACATCGGACGTACCAACGTCCCAGTCCTCCGGCCGCCAGCCGGAGAGCTCCGCCAGCGCCTTCTGCCCTTCGACCACGGATTCTTCGACTCGCTTGAGACCAAGGAGCGCATGGTTCCGTTGCGCCAGCAACATTCCCTTGAGGCAGGCCGGCACGTCGGGAACAGCGTCGAGGAGAGCCAGCGCGGACGCTGTAGTGCTCAATGCCTCCTCATGGCACTCGACGCCCAGGAGCCTAGTCGTGAGGTTGAAGAGGGCGCCCGCGCGCTGCACCGGGTCGTCGGCCGAGCGTTCTTCGGTGATCTCCGTGCACCGACGCAGCAGCCGTACGCTCCAGTCGGCCAACGCCCGGGTCAGCACAGGTGTCCGTAGCGCGAGTTCCTGCAAGTGCTGAGACGGCAGCAGATCCTCTGCCAGGATCACGTCCAACGCATCGATCAGCAGCGCCGGTTCCGCACTGCGTATCGCCGCCGCCACCAGACGGGGCGCCAGAATCCCCGGGGCATCCCGTACGGCCGTTCGAAGGACGTCTGACAGCCCGTCCGTCCATGCGGCGGCCCTGCTCAGCACCACCAGGGCGTCGACCATCTCCTCGTTGCCCAACTCCTCAACGAGACGCAGGAAGGTATCAGGCTCTTCCACGACCCGGGTACCGACCAGATACTCACCCAGAGGGTCGGGCTCCAGCGTGCCCCACTGCCAGATGTCGCCGACGGCGGACTCGGGGCGGGGATACAGGTCGCGCAGCCAGTCGGCGACGGCGTGGCGGACGGCCTCCGGCTGGTCGCCGAGGCGCGGCACGCGCCTGAGGATCGCGTGAGCACGCGTGCGGGAAACAGGCCTCACCAGCGTGGCCGTGACGACCGCGTTGCGCAAGGCAGCATCCCCCAGACTGGCGAGGGGTGCCTTCCGGGAGGTCTTCCTCCAGTACGCGGCCTCGTGCCTAAGCAGGGTGCCCTGGGCATCACGCACCGCGGACGGCGCATGGGGTGCGAGAAGACTCGCGAGAGCCGCCATGTGAATCTCCAGCACAGTCCGGGGTAAATGGCGCAGCATCGTGTCCGCGGCGGGAGAGAGGGGCGTGGGGAGGCCGAGTGCAGCGACCCCGCGGCCGAGATCGGTCGCAGCCGTGCGGAAGGCCTCGCGCGCATCCATGCCGAGCGACTCGGTGCCCGTGATCGACCAGCGCCGCGCGCGCTCGGCAAGATCGGCCGCCTCGGGGCCGCTCTCGCGCACCTCGTCCCACCAGCGGCCCACCGCGCGGGCGATAAGCAACACCCGGAAAGGGATCCCGCGCGGGCGGCGGACCAGCTCGTCCAGCAGCGAGCGGACCTGTTCGACGCGACTCTCCGCGTAGTCGACGACGAGCAGGACCGGGGCCGTGGTCCGGGCAAGCATGCGATAGTGGCCCGCGTTCTCGTGGCGGGTCAGATGCACGATTGCGTACCGATTGGCAGCCAGCCGGTGCCCCAGCTCACGTGCGATCCGAGACTTCCCGGCCCCGCCGGCCCCCGTGAGCAAAGCCAGCGACATGTCGTCGCCCGCAGTGCTCCACGCGGTCATCTCGGCGAGCAGTTCGCCGCGCCCGGAGAACCGCACCATCTCGGCGCGGGGGTGGAGCAGCGAGGCCACGGACTGGGGGACCAGGCGGGCAACCGCCTCCGCGCCGTCGGCGAACTCGGCAGGTTCCAGCTGTACACCCCGGTCGGTATGCCGGCGGATCAGCTCCCGGAAACCGGCGTCGGCCAGCAAGGCGTACGCGGGGACGGCCTCCAGCCTGCTGTGCGGCCAGCCCGGAAGGTCCGCCACCGCGACGCCGACGAGGACTCCGTGGCACCAGACAGCCCCGCCGGACATCCCGGCCCACGGCGACCTGCCCTCCGAGCCGAGTGGCGGGTTCCCAGCGATGTCCAGCACGTAGCGATCGGTCTCCACCGCCTCCATCGGGTCCGCCGAGCCCCGAAACGTTCCGGATCCAACCCGCCCCTCGCGGCCGGCTAGCGCGGAGAACCCGAAGACAGTGATCTCGGACGGGTCCACCGTGACGAACGTGCCCCAGCGTACGGGTTCCGGATCCGGTACGAGATCCTCGTCAGCCAGCAGCAGGGCCGCGTCGTAGGGCCCGTCGGAACGAGCCCAGACAACCTCGCAGCGGA
Source organism: Streptomyces sp. NBC_01296 (assembly GCF_035984415.1). NCBI lineage: Bacteria > Bacillati > Actinomycetota > Actinomycetes > Kitasatosporales > Streptomycetaceae > Streptomyces > Streptomyces sp. NBC_01296. Next base: position 501,558 of record NZ_CP130721.1, read on the forward strand.
CGGGGACACCGCGGCGGGTGCGGACGACCGCGTGGCCCAAGGCGCCCAGGACGTGCCCCGCGGTCAGGACGAGGCGTGGTCCGAGGACGTAACCGGAGCCCTGTCCCGCGGCCTCCACCAACGCGACCCGCCGCCGCTCCTCCACCTAGGCCTCGACCCTCAGCGCCCGAAAGCGGAGTCCAGATCGCCGACCTCAGGCGGGTTGCTGTTGCTGATCAGGAGGGGGCTGCCGGAGGCACTCTTCGGGGTGAGGGCGAACTTCACGCGGTGGGTGTCTTGTTTCCCCACCTTGCCTGCGACGTCAGCCGACACCACGGCGCTGAAGATCCGGCTGACACCGGCCTTCGCCGTGGCCTCCTTCGTCAGCGTAAAGACGAACTCCAGCTCGATCGGCCCCACTTCGAACTGAAGGCCGCTCGACGCACCCGCGGCTGCCGCGCTCAACAGTTCTTCCCGCAGCGCCTGGACTGCCTCGCCCACCCGGATGTCGTCCGCCATGACCGCCCCCACTCCGTCTCCCTGCACCGGAACACTGCTGGACACTGTACGACCCGCAGGCGCCTCTTTGGTGGGCTCACCAGTCAATCGGATGCCTGCTTTCCCGGGTGCACGAAGTGGCCGTCAGCGAGCATCGCTGGCCACTAGCATCCAGCCGACGGCGGGCGCCGCAGCATCATGCGGAGCGGCGGAGTCGAAGGGCCATCTCGGGTATCGGAGTGAACGCATGGGTAACGACTGGACGAGGCTTACTCAGGAAGCGGGAGAACGCGGCGGTCCTGATGCTCTGAGGGATTTCTACCGGACGCAAGGGCAGAAGTCGGCGGTCACGTATATGGCGTGCCTCGCTGTGGCCTCGTGTGCGGCGTACGGAGTGAACAAGTACCGAAAGTACGCCGAGGACAAGAAGATGGATCGCAGGATCTCGGAGTTGGAGGCTGAGGGGAGCCATGCCGAGACGGAGGAGTGGCAGGGCGAGATTCCCACCGTGTAGGCGGAGAGCGGTCTTCCTGCACTGGTGGGTGTGGGAGCGGCGGTCACTGAGAGCGCCGTTTCACCGAGGTCAGGCCCGAACCGATGGGGTACGTAGGGCTCGGCCTTGTTCCAGGTGAGGGCTTCTGCGGCATCCATAGGCAACGACTGCCCCATCCAATGTGCCGAAGGGGACTGCATGCCCCGCCCCCTGACAGGGGGGCGTCTTCTGGGTGGTTCATTCCTTGGGAGGGAAGAGCTGGACCAGGCGTTCCCGCTGACGGTCGCCCAAGCCCCGGATCCTTCGCGCATCGGAGATGCCGAGGCCGATGAGGTGGCGGCGGCCCGGACCTTGCCGACGCCGGGGAGGGACTGCAGGAGGTGGAGCGCGCCGGTCATCAGCACAGCTGGCCGCCCCACCAGTCGGCCCCCTCACCCGCTGATGGCTGGGGCCGCAGCGCCCGGCCCCGGTCGGCCGGCCCGGCCGCTGTTCTGGGCTCGCATCCCTGTTCTGGCCGTCGTCGGGCCCGGAGATGGTGTTCGTCAAGGGTCTGCCGCTGGACCACCCCCGGATCGGTGAGCTGCAGGCCGAAGCAGCCATTGCCCCGTTCGTTCCCGCCTTCGCCCCGAGGCTTTTGTGGCGGGAGGAGGCGGGCGGGTGGCTGCTGCTCTGCTTCGAGGGCGCCAACGCCTCCGCGTGGGCCTGGTTCGGCAAGGCTGCGGCGACCACGTGGAGCCGGTCGCCGCAGCCTTGCGCGAGCTGAGTCTGGTGCAAGCCCCTGACGAGGTGCGGCTGACGCCGTGGGACCGGTGGGGCGAGTACTGCGACCCCGCCGACGCTGACGGGGGACAGGCTGGTGCATTCGGATCCGGCCGCCACCAACTTCATGGTCGAGCGCAGCGGCCGGGTGTGGATGGTCGACTGGGCGTGGGCGATGCGGGGCCCCGCCTGGGTCGACGCCGCGCTGTGGGGGTTCCGCCTGGTGCTGGACGGCAAGTAGAGCGTCGAGGAGGCGGCGCGCTGGGCACGGACCGTCCCCGCGCTCGCCAAGGCTCCTCGTGAGGGGGTGTTGGTTCTTGCGAAGGCGGAGGCTCGTTCCTGGGAGGCTTGGCGCGAGCACGGGATGACCGAGCTGGACGAGACGATCACAGCCGCCCGTGCATGGGCCGCGCACTGGCGCTGACGGCCCAACGCCACCCCGGGTACCCGGTGCTCTCCCTGCCAACCACGCTGCTGTTCAGGTGGCAGCGCACCGTCTCCCGCCGTGTTCCGGCGAGATGTTCGGCCCCCGCTACCGTGGCGGTGCGCCGAGCAGCGGCTGAACGGCCTTCAGGGTCCGTCAGCGCGGTGGCGGCCGGGGAGGAGCCGGAGGCCCGCCACCCGGTCAGGGGTGGAGGTAGCCGTTAACGTAGCGGCGGGCGGCGGTTTCGCTCGTGCCCAGCGCGGCCGCCATGTCCTTGAGTGGCACGTTGCGGGCGCCGAGTTCGTACGCTGCGTCCTGGCCGGTCCGGGCAATGACGGACCGCAGGTCAGCGAGGGCCTTCAATACGACCAGCGGTTCCTCGACGGTGAGGACATCGAGTTGCCGGACAAGGTCGGTGAGGAGACCGGTGAGCTCCGCGGGGAGCGGGACGGCTGCGTCCCGTACCACCGACACGTGGGCCTCGTAGTCACCGATCGGCCCAGACAGATCGACGTCCGCCTCATACAGCGGCTGGTCCCCGGCGAGCCTGGCCCAGTCGAGGGGGTACGCGGCCGCGCCCCGCCAGCTGCACGAGCAGCTGCCCCGCAGCAGCACGGCCCGGGGCCGCCCACGCCGGCCGTCGTACGCGTGCCACTCGGTCGACGACGGCCCGTCCGGACCGCTGCCCACGTCGAAGTAGACCGGGCCCGGCTCACTGCCGTCGGCCAGCAACACCCCCACCGACCCCTGATGCGCAGCCCCCAACGCCTCCAGCACCCTGTCCATCACGACCAACCCCTCCCCGCGTCCCGATCGAGCCGGCCCACCGTCCGGTCCACGACGTTCAGGGTGCCGTGACCTGGGCGCCCGCGTACTGGGATCCACCGAAAGCGGTACGGGACATGGAAGGTCAGGTTTCCCCTTCGCTGCTCGCAGCCAGCCGCGGAGGGGGGCGAGTTCGACAGGCTCGGCGCTGATGCAGGTGGGTTTACGGGCGGGGGCCGGCTAAGCGCGTGGAGGGCGGCGCGCAGGCGTTTGGCGCGGCCGGGCAGGAGTCAGGTGCCAGTGTGCTCCTCCTCGGTGGACAACTCAGTCGCGCGGTGCCCGTATTCACCGAGGATTCGGACCTGCTGCCGTTGACGGGAGAGGAGCAGAGTCGATGAGATGGAGGATTGCACCGCCGGGGGTGTGTCAGGGTCGCGGGTGCATGGATTGGGCCGCCGCCAGCACATTTAGAACAAGGGGGGGCCGTGACCACCATCGACGGGTTGGGGCCGCGCTCCAGCCGGGCTTGGAGGTTGCCGTCCCGGTGCATGGCGACGGGCCCCAGCAGGGGCAACTCGACCGCAGCCACGTTCGCCTGCATGGCTTTCACGAGCACCGTTTCGGCGGCGGGCCGCCATACGCCCGTACCCGGGTGTGTCGTTCGTCGGATGTCACGATTTGCGGCGGGAATCTGAAGACGCCATGGGCAGAGCGTGTGCGGCTCACTACTCTGGCGCAATGGATCACAATGGAGCGGGCACGGAACCTGAAGGGCGGCCAACCAGCCGCGAGCAGGACGCCGTCCGCATTCTGTTGTTGATTGACGGGGCCTGCGAGCCACTCTCCGTGCCGGAGCAGGCCGAGCCCGCGCTGCAGCAGGCAGTCGGGGTCGTGCGGACGCAGGTCAAGCTGCAGAAGCTCGATTTCTGGCTGCGGAACCCGGACTTCCTCGCCAACGAACTCCTCAACGGCTACGAAACCACTGGCGAACTTCAGCTCTTGGAGCAGGCTGCGGTGATCCTGGATTCCGAAGAACCGGAGGTCCGCCGATACCCGATGCTTCGCCACCATTTCGGCGCCTATGGGTGGCTGGATGATGCCCTCGCGGTTCTGCGTAGTGCCGGATTGATCATCCGGCAGCGGCGCGGAACGATCGAGCGCGTGCGCCAGCACGACTACTACCTGCTGCAGCACGGCCGCCATGTGGTGCGGAAGATCATCCGTGAAGCGCCGGCCTTCGCGTACTACGTCGAGCGGGTCGGGCTTGTCCTTGCCCTCGCTGGCGACAGGCGGGGCAGCGAGCTGAAGGACATGCAGTACAGGATCCCCGAGTACGCGGAGACGCCCCGGGGACAGGAAATTCGGTCGATCAGCGCGAAAGCACGAGTGCGCCTGGCGGCGCTTCGCCAGGAGCTCGCGGCGCAAGGAGGGGGACAGGCGTGAGTGCACCACAGGCTGAGATGGCCCTGGAGGACAGGATCGCGAAGAAGGCGGACGTTCCGGTCGACGACGTCCGTGACGTGTTCGCAGCCTACGGCCTGCCCCTCGTCGTCTCTCCTGCCCGCGCCCGCCCGTTGCGCGTGCATCGGCTGCGACTGGCCGGGGAGCGGACCGGCGACGTCCAACCGGGTCCGTTTGACACTCCGCTCGACTTCTCGGAGGGCCTTACCGCCTTCGTGGCGTCGAACTTCCGGGGTAAGAGTTCGGTGCTGGAGCTGGTGACATGGTGCCTGCGAGGAACCCGGCGCGACGTACTAAAGGCCCGGGTTCGCCGCTGGCTCCGGCATGTCGATCTGGACGCGACTGTCGCCGGCACCCCCATGGCGTTCCGTCTCGACCTCGCAGAGGGGGAGATCACCTCCGCCGTCGTCTTGACCGGCCAGGACATCACCGCGCTCGAAGGAGTACGCGCGCCTGACCCCGGCCAGGGGATCACATCCTTGCTCCGGGCAGGAAGCACGGCGAGCTACGCGGAGCAGATCGCGGGACTGATGCTGGGCCGGATGGACCTGCAACCCCTTCTCAACAGCCGAAAGGAGACCAGCACCACAACGCACGGGTGGCCGTCGTACTTCGGGGCTATCTACCTCCCCACCGGCGCCGACAAGCCGCTGATGGGCGACGTCATGGTCGACGGCCTGTCGGGACGCCTGCTGCAGGTCTTCCTGGACCTGCCGGCCGCCGCGGCTCTGACCCGGGTCAAGACGGTCCACGACGTGCGGGTCGCCGGCAACAAGGCACGGCGCAAGGAGGCCGAGGCGGCGGCTGCCGCGCGCACGACGGAGCGGGACCGCCTTCAGGGTGAACTCGGCAAGGCTCAGGATCTCCTGGCCAGCTTGAGCCCGAGCGGCACGAGCGATGTCTCGCTGGTCGACCTCGCGCACACCGCCATGGACCTCGCGCAAGCCGTAGCCGACGCGCAGGACGTCTGGGAGGAAGCGGACCATACGTTCCGGCGGGCGCGTACGGAACGACAGCACGCAGCCAAACTCCTCAACGACGTCACCGAGAGCGCGACCGCCCGCCTGCTGTTCCACGGGCTCAACCCGACCAGCTGCCCGCGATGCGACCAGACCATTGACGACGAGCGCCGCCGCGAAGAGCGCCAGGCGCACACGTGTGCGGTCTGTAGCAGGGAAGTGGTGGGTGACGACGAAGACCCGCAGGCCGTGACCGCCGAAGCCGAGACCCGACTCGAAGCCACCACCGCTGCCGAAGAAGCCGCGAAGACCGAACGCGAGCAAGCGCGAGCCGACGTTCAGCAGCTCACCGGCCAGCTGGAGGAGACCCAAGCAGAGTTGCGCCGAGCCCAGTCGGCAGCCGACCTGCCAGCCCGGCTCGCGGCACACGAAGCCGTTCTGCGCCTCGAAGGCGCACTCAGCGTGCTGCAAGTCCCACAGGAGACCCCTCCGGACGAGGCGGAGGAGAAGGCAATCCGCATCCTGGATGCCGCTGCTGGGCTGCTTGAGCGCGACAGCAAGGCAGCTGCCACTCAGCTCTTCAAAGAGATCAACGAAGAGATCGCCAGTCTCGCCATCCGGTTCGGTTTGCCGTCCTTGGAGTCGGTGTCCATCGACCGCGCGGCACGTCTGAAGATCTACCCCGTCGGCAGCCCACAGGAATGGTTCCAAGACCAGACTGCCGGCGAGAAGCTGCGGCTACGTGTCGCGGTGGCCATCGCTCTCCTGCGGATCGGTCGGCGCAACGGAGTGTCGACTCACCCCGGCCTGCTGCTGATTGACAGCCCGAAGTCCGAGGAAATGCAGTCCGCAGATGCCCATAAGCTCTTCCGTGAACTGGCCGCGGTCGCAGCCGACAACGAGCTCCAGGTCCTCCTCACGACGGCCGACTTCGATCTTGCCAACGCCACCCTGCCCGAGCACACCATCCGACAGGCGGCCGAAGGCGCTCCGCTGTGGTGACCACTGTCTGGCACAGCACGAGGAAGGACGAAAGACATGCTCCAGCTCGCCGACCGGCTCACTGAACTGGCCACGGGCAGCGAGCCCATCACCTTTTCAGCCATCGGACTGCCCCCCGACACGGTGGTTGGCCAAGCCAGCGACGTAGCCGCCGGCCCCCTCGCACCCTTCCTCGCTGAGGCCGTCGCCGACGCCTACAACCGCGGGGACGAGCAGTGGCAGACCGTCGGAACGACCATTCCACCAGGCCTCGCCACGCAGCCCAGCGTGCTCCACCTCACGGCCTCGCTCGACGCCTTGCTCGACAGCGCACCGGCCGCCAAAGCCCTCGGAAAGCCGCTAACCAACGCCCTGCTAAACGATTTCCTAGCCCGAGTCGAAGCGACGCCGTTGCTGGCCGCCGCCCAGCTTGAAGGAGCCGTGCGCCTGGCGATTGCCGAAGCCGTCAGTCCCTTCAAGGTGTGGCAAGCCCTCGAAGAGGTCCCCGCCGACGGCCCCGAGGACTTCCTCGAGCGGCTGCCGCGGATTCTCGGCCTCACGCTCGACCGCTGGGCCCATGAGGACACGATCGCTGACCGCGTCCGAGACCTCCTCGTGCAACTCACGCATGACGAAGCCGCCGACGCCGATGCCATGTTCGAGCTCGGCTGCGACCTTTTGCGCCGTGCACTCTCCTCCAAGACCGTCGGCGACGTGAGCACCCACCTGGTCCAGGCCTGCAGGCACTTTACGAGAGCCGCCCAAGCCGACGAGGCCCGCCACGACGCAGAGACCTTCGCAGCCGTCTGCGACGCGATCATGGCATTCAGCCGGCACGACTCGAACGCCATCGCCGATGCCGCCGACCGGGTTGCGAACCTCCTCGACCAGCGTGAGGCGTGGATTTACCGCACCCACCAGCCCGCCTGGCTCCAGCCAAGACGCTCGGCCGAGATCGCCTGGCACGAGCTTGTCCTGCAACTGCGTGGCGCCGCCAACGCCCTCAACGAGGATGCCTGGCTGGACGGCTGGGAGGCCCTGGGTACCGTACTCACCGCTTACCAGGCCAGCCGCACCGTCCAGCCGATGACCGGCGACGGCGGCCATGGGCTCGCCTTCCTGGTCCAGCCAGTGATCGAGGACAGCTTCCTGCGGCAGCAGGCCTTCCTCGCCCAGCTGCGCCGAGCCACCCAAGAGACCGAGCGCCACGCGGACCGCGGTTTCGATGCGGAGACGGCCAACGCACTGCTCAACGCGATTGAGAACACCTCATCACGGCGCGAAGCCCGCGATGCCAGCGCGTCGGCAGGTCAAGATCATTCCGAGGAAGATGACCCCGATCGGGCCCCCTTGGCCTATCTGCAGCGCCGGGCACCGACCCTGCTCATTCTCTTGGGAGCCGATCAGGCTCTGCGCATCGCTGCCTCCCTGGACGACGCCCAGCTCCTCGCCATCGAGGGGATCGCTCACGACAGCGACGTCGCCCGTCTCGAAGCCACCGACCCGCTCATCGTCCCCAAGCTCGACGAACTCATGGGAGCGCTGACCGAGCATCCCGCGTTCACCGGTGAGACGCGAAGGACCTTCTCGGCCCTCGTGAAACAGACCCTGCTGTTCCTCAAGAGCCGCTCCGACCTCACCCGCACAAACCTTGTCGGCGGCAGCAAAAAGGATGAACCTCCTCCTTTCGACTACCGGCGCAAGCCCGAAGGAAGCAAGGCCCGTAAGCCGGTCGAGGCCGACCTCCAGCGCGACTTTCATCAATGGCTGCAGATGGGCCCTCTGCACAACGCCGTTAGTGTCGAACCCGTCGACGTGGCCATGGGCCGTGGGGACGTCATGGTGCACTTCGGCAGCCTGCGCTACCTCACCGAAATCAAGCAGGACGATTCCGACAACAGCCGGCAGTACCTGGAAGGCCGCTACCTCACACAGACAGCCGAGTACAGCAACACCAACGCCCCGTTCGGACAGCTCCTCGTCCTCGACCTCACCTCCAAGACTGCGACCAAGGGCAACCTTCGGGTCGACGAGAGTGTGTGGAGCACTACTCATAGGCCGCGCGGAGCAAGCGTGGACCGGGCTGTCGTCGTCGGCGTCGTCGCAGGCAACCGCACAACCCCGTCCAGCTACTCCCGGAAGTAGCTGGTCCCGGACGGCCGGCCAGTCGCTTTTCGAGGCGGTGCCTTCAGCGATACCAGTCGAGGGGTTCCGCCGCGTAGGTGCCGTCGGACAGAACGGCGTCAGTCAGCTCGAAATGTTGCCGACGGTCGCCGTTCGGCTCCGGCCGTGTGACGACGGTTCCGGCGGGCCGGCTGCTGGCGATCTGGACCGCTTGGCCGTCAGGGGCCCGTGCACCGATCAGGGTATAGGCGCGAGCGGGCCGCGTCGCCGACCCGTCTTCGCGCGGTGCAGCGCTGCACCGCGCACCACGGCGACGGCGGGACCGGGCGACGAGGCCAACGTCGGTGACGTGAGGTCACCGCGCGTCCGTGTTCGTTCCTGTGCTCAGGCGGTGCAGGCCCGGGAAGCGTGGCGTGGCCGCGGGCCCTTCGGCGGCTGTACCGGGCGCCCCAGGGCAATGCCGGACTACAGCGTCGGTTCCGTCTGGTTCGCGACGCGCATCGGCCCGTCCCGCGAGTATCACGGGGTGGGCCGCGTGTTGGTCAGCCGCGGATCACGACAGCATGTCGAGGAGGGCGTGGAAGGCCTCGCTCAGAACGACCTTGAGAACCAGCCGTAGGACTGCCTCGGAGATGCCCGCCCAGTCCAACGAGCGGATGGCCTTTCCAATGGACAGGAGGTAGCGCTTCATGGGTTGAGCCCCTTTCAGGTCGGCCCGGTACCTTGCCGGGCGGCTGATGAGAACACCACCTGTTCGGGGAGGGGTTCGGCGAGGCGCTGTGAGCGGCGATCCGGCCATCTCCCCAGGCCAGCACGGGAATCGGCTAGTGTTCGGCCAGGGTTCGATCCGAACAGGGGAGGACGTGTGGGGACCGACGGGGAGAGCGTGCGGTCACTGGCTGAGGAGCTGCGCACGCTGCTGGGCGCGTCAGGATGCTCCTACACCCGGATCATCTACCTCGGCGGTCGCGTGGGGCCGCGGATGAGGTTCACGAAGTCGTCGCTGAGCGGCTGGTTTAGCGGCAATGCCGTTCCCTCCAATCGGGCCGACTTCGATTTCCTGATCGAACTACTGGAAGCCCGGGCCGCACTCAGGAATTCGGGGCACCCCCGTAGAAGCCGGGGGGAGTGGGAACGGCTCCGCCGGAAGGCCGAGGTGGAGCGTCGGGCTGCCGGTCGCAGGACGCACCCTGGCGCCATCGCAGAGGCGGACCGGGCGCCGGTGAGACCGCCGCCCAGGGAATCCTGGCTGCAGGACGGCCCGGATGACGGCGGGAACAGCCACCTTCCGGTCCTTCAGGTTCCGCTGGCCGAGTTGGAGATCCACCACGCCCCGTTGCCTGGTCGCACCGATCGTGCAGATGACCAGCCAACCCCATACCTGGAGCGTTCCTTCGACGCGGAGCTCCGGACCCAGATGACGGCCGTGCTGGCTGGTGGGTCCTCAGTCTTCGCGGTTCTGATCGGGGAGTCGTCCACGGGCAAGACACGGGCGCTGTACGAAGCGCTTGTCGCTGTGGCCCCCGACCGTCCACTGCTGCGGCCTGCTGGCAGCCAGGACCTGCTGGACCTCATCGAGGACGGTGGCATTCCGCCGGGATCGGTGCTGTGGCTCAACGAGTCACAGCGCTTCCTTGACAATGCTCACGGCGAGAAGGCCGCCGCGGCTCTGCACCGCCTCCTGCGACGACAATCCGGTCTGCTGGCGGTCGGCACGCTCTGGCACGACCCCTACTGGAGGCAGCTCACGCAACGAGCCGTCCCCGGCGATCCGCACAGCCACGCACGGGCACTGCTGACCGGGCCTCTGTCCGTCCCTATTCTTCTGCCTGCAGAGCTTTCCCGAGCTGAGCGCCGCGAATGGTTCGGCCTCGCTCAGCGCCGACGCGACCAGCGGCTCCTGCACGCCCTGGACGCCGGCCGCTCGGACGGAAGGGTGATCCAGCATCTCAGCGGCGGCCCCGAGCTGCTCAGTGCCTACAGAGCCGGGCCTGGGAGGAGGTTCGATCACTTCGAATGGGAGCTGATCGCCGCGGCTCTTGGGGCACGCACGCTAGGGCACCGGACTCCGCTCACCGCCGAGCTGCTGATCGATGCAGCCGACGGCGAGCTGACCTCGCGCCAGCGAACCATCGACCCGGACCGGGCTCTTGAGGCAGTGAGCAGCGCTGACACGCACTGCGTGCTGCCCGCATTGGTCCGGGTCCGTGCCAGCATTCGGTCTCAAACCAGATACGAGCCTGCCGACTACCTCGACCAGCACTCTCGGGCCAGGCAAATTCTCGGAACCGCAGCGCTGTGGGAGGCCCTCGCGACCCACGCCACGGACCCGACGGACCTGGGAGAGCTGGCCAAGTCGGCCGACAAGCGAGGATTTCACAAGCTGGCCGTGTGTCTGGGTAAGAAGGCTGTCCTCGCTGGGAGCCACCTTGCACCGGCCGAGCTGATCGGCCGACTCACCCGGCCTCTCGATCCTCTGCAGGAGGGCGCCCGTTGGGTCGCCGCCCACGCGAGCCTCACCGATCCGTGGGCTGTCGCCCACCTGGTGAGGACTCTACGTTCGTCAGGTGTCCCGCACGCCGTAGACGTCCTCAGGGACCGGACGTATCCAGCGCCGGCCAGCAACCAGCCCGGCGCGGTAGTGCGGCAGCTCGAGGTCCTGCACGACATCGGAGCAGAGCGGTCACTGCAGCTGGCCGCCGCACGGGCCGTCGCCGAGACCGAGATGACTGATCCCGGCGCCGTCGCGGCCCTGCTCCAGATCCTGAACACGGCCGGCCTACGGGAGACGAGCGCCCACCTGCTCGGCCGAGACCCGGTCGGACAAGCGAAGCTCTCCCCGCTCGCCCCGCTGGTGGACCTGTTGACGGCACTCGCGGACGCCAACGAAACGCACCACTTCACAGCCCTCGCGCGACGCGCCGTCGCAGAGGCCAGTCTGACCGATCCGCGTGCGACCGCTTCGCTGCTGACCGCCCTGCGCGACGCCGGCCCCGGTGGCGCCCAGGCGTTTGCCCACCTCCGTGGCCGCAGGCCCGCCGAACAGGCCGATCTAGCCGACCCGACGCACGTGGCCGATCTTCTGCACACGCTGTACAAACTCGACGAGCACGAGGCCCACCAGGTCCTGGCACAACGCGCCGCCGACACCGTGGACGTCACTGACCCGGCCGCCGTCGCCACCGTGCTGCTGGCACTTCACGAGACACAGGCCGACAGAGCAGTGGACAGCCTGCTGCGCCGCGACCCGGCTGACCTGGTTTCACTCAGCAGGCCATACCTGGTCCACGATCTGCTGGATGTGCTGGCCTCCATCGGCCAGGCCCCGTCCTTCGTCCGTCTGGCCCACCGCACAGCCGTCGAGGGAGACCTGACCTCCGCCAACTGGACGGCTGCTCTACTGAGATCCCTGCGTGAGGCAGGTGCCAACGACATCATCACCCAGTTGTTGAGCCGACAGCCGGCTGAGCATGCCGACCTGAGCGACCAGCACCTCACGTTCGGCGGGTGGTCGGGACTCGTCGACCTCGTTGCCGAACTACACGCCGTCGCCGACATCACCGGTGTCGACACCCTGACCAGGCGGATCGCAGACGAAGCCGACCTGGACGATCCAGTCCATGTCTCTGTGCGGCTGAAGTACCTTCACGAGTCGGGGGTTCCCCGCGCTGCCGATGCCCTTGCCCTGCGCATCGCTGCCGACACGGACGTGACACACCCCAGCACAACCGGCTTGCTGCTATCCGCCTTACATGAGGCCCACGCGGCTGAAGCAGTCGATCTGCTGCTGCGTCGCGGCCCGTCACGCGAGGCCGATGTCACCAACCCCGGCATCCGCCTGCTCCTCGAAGCCCTGGACCAGGCCGGCGCCCATGGAGCCGTCGAGGAACTCCTCGCACGCGATCCTGCCGAACACGTTGACCTGTTTCACCCGAAGGACGCGGCCCGCATGGTGGACACACTGCAACACCTCGGCGCACAGCAAGCCGCACAAAGGCTCACCGAACGGGTGGAGGAGCAGGGACTCGCCCACCCGGAAGGTCACGACGCCGTCTACGGGTACGAGATCGACGGCCGCCCAGCCGCCACGTGGACCTGGAACGACCTAGACTAACGATGAGGCTATTCATCCCCGACCTGAACAGACCATCATTGACGTTCCTCGGTGGCGCCCCGGCAGCCCTGGTCGTCGCCGCCCTTCTTAGCGATCAGCGCGCTCTCGCCGAAGGCCGGTGGGAGCCCAGGGCGGGTCGGCGGCGGCCTCTGCGCGCGGAACTGCTGAACTGGCTGGCTCCGTTCGCGGACATCGCCCGCCGGGATGTCGAGGACGGTGTCGGCACGGCGCAGGATCTGGCTGCCGCACGTGCGGCGCGGCCGGCACTCCAGGCTCGCGCAGTGGTCTTCTGCGAGGACGATCCGCAGATGAGGGAGGCTGCGCTCGCGGCCACCGCCCCTGTTGCTGGCCGATCCCGTCCTCACCCCGTCCGTACCCCGGTACGCCCCCCGCCGTGCGCGCCATCCTGGCCATGATCGGGGACTCGTAGTACCGGTGGATCGCCTGGGAACCGCTGGCGGCCTGGGACGAGGACATCGCCGGTCTCGTCGGGGTAAAGGAAGAGCACCGCACAGCCCTGGACCGGGCACACGCCCGGGTGGACGACTGCCATCGGCGAAGAGCACCCCTCGTGACCTGCAGGTTCTTAGGTGCTTTGCGTGTTCTTTGTCATCTGCCGGAGGTGCGGAGGTGCTGTTATGGCAGAAGCCTAGGGCGTGACGTAGTCCATGCACCAGCAGCGAGATCGGGGTCGTGGCGGTCATATTTGTCGTTGGGCGTAAGCCGCGAGTTCGGGGTGCTCCCGTATGAGTTGTTCTCGCAGTCGGCGTACTTCCTCGGCTTCGGCGGCGGCGCGCTGTTCGGCTTCGGCATGGTCCTGAGCTGAGCGGGACCGCTCGGCATGCTCGGCATGGGCTTCATCGAGCATGCGTTCCCACCGGATTGCCTGTCGTAGCCGTTCGGCTTCCTGCGCTGCCTGGGCCTCGGCGACGAGTCCTGCCGTCGCGCGCTGGATCTCAGTCTGCTCTGCCCGGTCCCGGCACTGCCGGCACAGCCCGTCGTCGGGTCGTGGTCCTTTGCCGGCTGCCGAGCAGTCCTCGCCGTCGCATTCCCACCACCGGAGCTCCGCGACGTTCCCCTGTGGGGTGGGCACTGGGCGCTGGCGGCGGTCTGCCCGGCGTTCTGCGCATTTGGGGCATGCGTCGTCCAGGTGGAGGGTTGTTCCGTCCTCGCACATCAGGTCAGGGCAGTCTGTGGACGGGCGCACCAGCCCGACTGCGACTCCGACGGGGGAGGCGAGTTCTCCTTCGGCCAGGGCGCGGGCGTAGCCGTGCGTCCACCAACGGCGTTGGATCCGCTCGAGTAGCTGCTGGGGGGTCCGTCCTGCGTCCAGGGCGTGCAGGATCGCCTCCCGCAGCACTGCCGGGGGGTGGGGCGGCAGCAGAGCTGCTAGCTCTCGCGGCCATCCCGCTTCAACGGCTCTGACCGAGTCATCCAGTCCCGGCGACATCCGTATCCGGGTCGTCTTCGGTGACCTGGCTGCCGGGATGGGCGTGCCAGCGCCTCGGGACGCGGCGTAGCCGCTGGCCCGTCGCGGGCTACTACCTGTTGTGGCCCTGCGGGCGTCATCGGCGCTACGCGCCGCAGGCGCTGTCGGGGTTTCTTGAGAGGGGAGGGTTATAGGGGAGGGTTGGGGGACTGCCAGTCCCCCCTGCGGGGATTGACAGTCCCCCCTTCCTCGGGACTGAGAGTCCCCCCGTCCGCCGGATTCGAGGGGTTTTGCGGGAGGGGACTGAGAGTCCCCTCCCTGGGGGCGTGGCTTTCCCTTGTCGCTGCGTTCTGTTCGCGGTGGGGCGGGTGGCAGTGTGGGGCGGGTGTGCGGTGTGAGTGGGGGCAGGCCGCGGTGTGCCCGGTCCTCGTTGACCCGTGTCAGTCGTTCGGGGCCGTACCAGGCTGCCGGGATCTGCAGGTCGTAGACCTTGGGGCGGGCGTGCGCGGGGATGTACCGGGCGGCTTCCTGGTCTCCCAGCGTGATCACACCCCGCTCGGCGAGCCAGGCCAGACGCCGCTGCACGGTCTTGACGTCGCAGAGCGCGATCCGGGCCAGCGTCCGCCGCGACGGGAAGGCATTGGTGCCGTCCGGATCGGCTTTCTCTGCCAGGCCGGCCAGCAGCATCCGGTCCGTCGTACTGTTCACGGGGCTGTCATGCAAAGCCCACAGGATTGGCTCAAGCGCCACCGTGCACCACCACATCCAGGGCGAACCCGTTGATGCCGTGTACGGGGGCGTGTGGCGCCCTCGGGATGATTCCGCATAAGCTCATGGCTCAGCGCACCTCTCAGTTCACGCAACTAGGTGCTCTTCCCCGCGCAGGCGGTCCAGGCCTGTACGAGGACCTGCGAGCCCCGCCACCTGTGGCGGGGCTCGTTCGGTTCGGGCGAATCCTCACGCCCTACAAAACGGCGCCGATGCCACCGGCTTGGTCACCGATGCGCCCCATGTGGCATCACAGCCGGGCAACGGCGCAGCCGGTGAGTCACCGGTGAGGTTTCGCGGCCCGCTACGGCACCCCGCCGGCCAGCGGCAACTCCCCGTAGTGCAGCTCCAGACGGTCGGCAGCGCCCACCACGCGTAGGGCTTCCAGTGCGAGGCCGCTGCCGCTGCGCACCACACGCTCGATACACAAGACCGGTACCCGCTCCCCGATGCCGAGTTCCGCGGCCTCTGCCTTCGTCGGCGGCCGGGCTGTCACCGTCTCGCTCGCGGTTTGGGGATCCAGCCCAGTTGCGGTCATGGCCCCGAACACGCCGCCGACGATCTTGCCCGGCTCATCGAGTCCGGCCGCGGCAGCCACTTCGGCCGGATAGTAGGCGTCCTGGACCTGCACGACATCCCCGTCGATCACGGCATGCCTGCTGCGGCGAACAGCAGGAGAGCCGGGTTCAATCTCGAGCAACGAGGCAATCTCCCTCGGAGCGGAGATCCGCTCGATGGACAAGGCAACGACGCTGCCCTCCAGACCCACCGCGGTCGTTGCCGTCTCCCACGGCCCCTTGTCCCCACCCGGGCGAAGTACAGCACCGTAGCGGCTCAACGGGACGCGAACGCGAGAGCGGTTGCGAACAACCGTCCCAACTCGCGGCTTGCGCACGACGAAACCACGGTCGACGAGCTCCCGGTAGGCCCGTTCAATGGACGGTTTTGACTCTCCCTGAGCCATCAACTCCACGGTGGTCGGCATTTTCGCACCGGGCGGAAACTCATCCGACTCGATGCGCTCCGCCAAGCGGTCGGCCAGGTCGCGCCATCGCTGCAACGGCATGTGGACCCCTCCCTGTCTTCTGGTGCGAACCAGTACATCACATTAACCATGGTTGTTCTTAGGGTTGTTGATGGACGCCATCCCCGACTGGGATACCAGATGCACGCTGGGGCCCTGACTTCAGCGCTGACCTGCAACAACGGAACCCATGGGCGCGCAGAAGCACTCGAATTGCGAAAGGCCGCCCGGGGACGCCTTCCCAGCAGGTCCGAGCGTCCGGTCTGCGCAGAAAACGCCCTGGGGCCGGAATCCGGTCCAACTGTCAGCCGTACATGAGACGGTGATCGTGATCAGCATGCAGACCCGATCATGGAGAGGCGGCCCTACGCGCATGCAGCTGACTCGTACGCACCGGATACTCATCGGCGTCGTGGTCGCAGGAGCCGTGGTCATCGCGGGGATCGGTTTCGCCGGTTCGTACGCCGCGGTCCGCGCGCTCGCCCTGCAGAAGGGGTTCGGGAACTTCTCGCTGGTGTTCCCGATCGGCATCGACATGGGCATCTGCGTGCTGCTGGCGCTGGACCTGCTGCTGACGTGGATCCGGATCCCGTTCCCGCTGCTGCGCCAGACGGCGTGGCTGCTGACCGCGGCGACGATCGCGTTCAACGGCGCGGCGGCCTGGCCGGACCCGCTGGGTGTGGGCATGCACGCCGTGATCCCGATCCTGTTCGTGGTCACGGTGGAGGCGGCCCGGCACGCGGTGGGCCGGATCGCGGACATCACCGCGGACCGGCACATGGAGGGCGTGCGCATCACGCGCTGGCTGCTCTCCCCCCTCCCGACGTTCAAGCTGTGGCGCCGGATGAAGCTGTGGGAGCTGCGGTCGTACGAGCAGACGGTCGGCATGGAGCAGGACCGGCTGATCTACCAGGCGCGGCTGCAGGCCCGGTACGGGCGGGCGTGGCGCCGCAAGGCCCCGGTGGAGGCGCTGATGCCGCTCCGGCTGGCCCGGATCGGCGTCCCCCTCTCCCAGACGGCCCCGGAGGGCCTGGCGGCGGCGGGCATCGACCCGATGCTGCTGCCCCCGGCGCCGGAGTCTGCCGGGCACGTGACGGTAGAGCGGGCCGATGCACCGCAGGACGTCCCGGTCGGGGTGCCAGCTGTATTGGGGGAGCAGGCCATGGAAGAGCCCGCAGATAGGGATGAGAGCCTCGCCCACGTGCTACACCCGGATATCGACCCCGCACACGACGAGTTCGGTCAGGGCCACCCGTACGGTCCCGAATTCCAGGGAGCGCGAGCCCCGACGCAGCCGGTCGCTCCGGTGGCCGCTGAGCCGATCCGCATGACGGAGGCGGAGCTCTGGGAGGCCTGCCGCTCCTACGCGGCGCGCACCGGCGCGGCCCCTGATGCCGCCGCTTTCGCCGTGCACCTGGCCGAGGCGTACGGCGTGGTGGACCCGGTGACCGGTGGGCCGCTGCCCGCGACAGAGATGGAGGAGCTGCTGGCCCGCTTCCCCGGCAGTCGGACAGCTCTGACCGATACGGGTTCGGTGACCGGTCACGGTGGTGAACCCCACCCCTTCTTTGAAGCCCTCTCGGCCCGCGGCGAGGTTTATGCGTCCGTTGTGCAGGCCCTGGTGTCCGGTCGGGTGCCGGCGCCAGCGGCTTCGGCCGGTGCCCCGCTGTCGGCGGCAGGACGTCAGCAGACGTCCCTCGACGTACTGACCGATCCGGTCCCGGCGCCTGCGGGGGAGACCGAGCACTGGAGGCGACGGTCACCGACACCGCTGCGGCCGCTGCCCGGCTCCCGGAGCAGCAGACCGGGGAGCCTGCCCTGGATCCGGTGCAGCAGCAGATCCTCACCGTCGCCGCTTGGCTCGCCGAAGCCGAGGAAACCGGCGTGAAACTCTCCGGAGCAGAGGTGGGCCGCCGCTTGGGAGTATCGGCCAAGACGGGTCAGCGCCGCGTGATCGACGCCGGCAAGCACCTCACCGAGCAGCGCCGACAGCAGGGGCGCGCCCACCTCCGCTCGGTCTGAAGCTGACCACCCCGCGCGGCCGATGGCCCGGTGACCGATGACCGATGACTCCGAGACGGGTGACCGACGACTGGTGACTGGTGACGTGCCGGGTACCCGGTGACTGGTCATGGCCTGACCGGCCGGAGGCGGCGCGACCGGTGACTGAATCGGTGAGTGACCGACCATCACCTCACCGGTGCCGGTCACCGGCACGCCGAAACGGGAGCCCACTCGACGCGAGCGGTCGGCGTGGGCGAGGCCCGGCACGTGGTCGTGCTCGGCTGTTTCCGCCGTGACCGGTCCAGTAGCCACACGCGTTTGACCTGTGGTTTGACCGATGACCGATGGTCAGGAGGGCCGGTGACCGGTGACCGATCCGACCTCCATCGGTCATCGGTCATGACCGATCTTCCAAAGTCACCAGCCCCCCACACCGCTGCATGCCCGGTGACTGGCAGCGTGCTCACCGGTCGACAGAAGCGAGGCGCGGGTGCCAGAGCCGGTGAGTCATCCGGGGACCCTGTCGCTCGCCGTTCGTCGGGGTGGTTTTGTACACGACTTGCGGGTTCTGGCACACATTCCATGAACGATCTTGCGGGCTCTCCGCCAACAGCTCGCGCTCGCCTTCCACCACGCCGTACAGACGTCCCACGCGTCATCGACGACCTCCGTCGCCGACGCCGACCACGCCCCCTACGCCGAAATCGCCGCCATCTCATGGCCGACCTGTCCCTCAGTGTCGCGTCTGGTGTGCTGTGGGTCAGCGGCGAGGAGCGCACCCGCCAGCAGTGGCATGGTCTGGTCCTCGCCCGGCGGCCATACGGGCGGCGCGGCGGGCGTCTTCCCAGTTACTGAGGTTTTCAGGGTGGCGTCGGTGGGTTGATAGCCAGGCCTGTGGCGGTGAGGCAGCCATCGATCAGGTGGGGCCGGAGCTGGATTCTGCGTAACTCGCGGCGGAATGTGCGGTCGAGGTCGTCGGGTGTGGCGAAAGCGGTGTTGGCCATTGCTCTGCGCACGAGTGACCAGACGGCCTCGACGGGGTTCAAGTCGGGCGCATAGGGCGGGAGGCGGACGGTGGTAAGCCAGTCGTGCTCGGCCTCGTACCGTTTCAGCCCGGCGGTGAGGTGGGTGTTGAGATTGTCCCAGACCACCACAATCGGGCCGTCGAGCTGGATGTGTGCCCGCACCAGCAGGTCGCGGTAGTCCTTCCAGGAGAAGCTCTTGCGTGCGCCCTTGAGCAGGAGATGGGTGCGGGGGCGGTGGATGAGACGGCTCTTCTCACCGGGTTTGTAGCAGCACAACGCGGCGACCGAGGTCCGGCGGCGGGACCTGCCACGGACGCGGATGACGGGAGTCTGCCCGCGCCGGCCCCAGGTGCGGGCACGGGGCGGAGTCATCGAGAAGCCGGCTTCGTCCTCGAAGACGACCCAGGCACCGGACGCCGCCGCGAGCCTTTTACCCGGGGCCACACCTCCTTCTTCCACAGCTCCACCGCGTGCTCGTCACGCTCGAGGGCTCTGCGGGCGGGCGCCTGCCAGGACCAGCCGTGCCGTTTCAGCAGCCGCCATACCGTCGCCACCGACAGGCTCACCCGAAGACGCCGACGGATCAGCGTCTGGACCCGGACCAGAGTCCAGCGCTCGTCTTCGAAGCCGTGCGCCGACGGGCCCTTGCCGAGTTCCTCCTCGAGCACAGCGAACTGGGCATCGGTGACGGTCGGGGAGTTCGCGGGACCCGCCGAGCGCAGGGCCTCCATGCCGCCCTCGCGCCATGCACGACGCCACCGTTCCACCGATCGGACACTCACCCGCAGCTCTTTCGCGATGACCGCGGTCTTCTCACCCGCCGCGAACCTTTCGCCGGCCTGAAGCCGGATCCCCTCACGAAACGCCCGACGCTCAGCGGTCAGGCCCCCACCCTCTGGATACCTCACCTCACCGGCATACCGCAGGGATCATGAACCGTCACTACCCGATGACAACCCGAAAACCTCAGTACCTGGACGGTGCCCGCGGGCGAGGTGTGGCCGGTAGCGTGATCGTGTTCTCGGCCCCCGCCGACGGGGCCGCGGGGGAGGGGGGAGATCCCGGTGGCTGCTCTTGAAGCGATTTACGGAGTGCTGGGTGTACTGGGAGGCGCGACGATTGGCGCTTGGAGCGCCGGACGTCTGCAGCGTGGGGCACACAAGACCACCTCGGCAACCGCGGCCGCCGAGCAGAAAGCCCGGACAACCGAACTTGCCCTGGAGACCACCTCCACCGTCCGCATCGCCACCCGGGCCTGGGCGCTGTTCATGGAACTCGCGGTCCAAGACCTTGCGGCCAACCGGCCTGTGGAAGTGGCCTCCTTCGACGCCACGGTGCAAACGCTCCTCGGTGATGTCACCAGCGCCCTCTTCCGCCTTGCGGCGATCCCCGGCATCCCCTTCGCCGAAGCGCCGGCGCGCATGGACTCGCCCCTTACCCATGCAACGTGGACCCTCCGGGAAGCTCTGCTCCTCAATGAAGTGATTGGACGGACTCTCCAGCCTGGGCAAGCCGACATGCTTCTGGCGCTGGTACGCGACGGTGCCGCCGACATGAACGAGACCTTCGTCAGGCAGACCAACCTGCTCACGGGTCGCACATCCGCTCCCCCCGAGCAGGCCCAGCAGCCCCAGCGGATAGCCAGCCACCTCAGCAGGCCGCAGCCATACCGGCTTCCGAACCACCTCGGCGGGGCGCAGCCGCAGGGGCCCGCCCAGTTGCCCGACCACCTCAGCCGCGCATATGGATACCCGGGGGCGGGTCCGGAAGATCTGAGCATGAGCAGGCCATCTCTGCCCCGCCGGTCCGCCGGACCTGAGCCGTTCGAGGCGTTCTGGTTCGCGGTGCCGACGCCCCGCCAGTTGTACACGCTGGAAGGAGAGGCTTCCTCGCCCCCTGGGGACCAGCTCCTGCCGGGCTCCTGGTACCTGGCAGTTGAGCCTCACCGTTCAGGTCTTGTGGTCGCGGTAGTCGACGACATCAAACTCGTCCTTCAGGACACGCAAGGCATCCAGAGAGGCTAAGAGAGCATCTGATCAACGTTCAGGCCGTGTTGATGAGGCTCGTTGAATTTGGCTATGGCGAGTATTTCGTGAAGGTCACGGGGTCCGTAGCGGGCGATGCCCCATGAGGTGACGCGTCCGAATTGCTGTCGATGCAGCGCCTGCGTAGCCGTCCGGGCCGTCCGCAGCCACGCGGCCTCGTCGTTTGCCGCATGTCCGGAATAGCGTGAAAGAGCAGGACCCGCTGCGGTCGCCGATGGAACCTCCCCCGCCCCGAGAAGTACCAGCGCTCTTCCCGCGGGGGCTGACCTGGGGGGGATGGGTGGTGTCCGGTCTGGGGGTTCCCACCTCCGGCAGAACCTCCAGTGCGCCTTCCGGTCCGCCGGCGCGGGCAATGGCCGGTGCACCGTCCGGTGCAACCCCCGTCTGGTTGGCCTGGGGTGGGGCCGGTTGTCGCTTCCGGGACCGCGGGAGGGGTCCCGTACGGTAGTAGTCGCCGGACTGGCGCCACCTTGTCCTGGTGGCCCGCGCGTGGTCGACCGGCGTGTCCTCCGAGGGGGAGACATGGGGGGAGACATGGGGGGAATCATCGGGGGACTTATGGGGGGAAACATGGGGGGAGGCGGTTCTTGAGGTCTGCCTGCATCGCCTCTGGTCAGGGCCTGTTTTGTGGGTGGTGACTAGCCGGACTTATTAGGTGGGAGGGGGTAGGGGTAGGGGGAGTGGGTTGAGGGTGGTGTGGGGGTGGGGGGATTTGGCTGGCTGGATTTCCTGGTGATCGTGGGGCTGCGTGTCGTTAGCGTGGCGTGATCACGAGTCAGGGAGGCGTAGTGCGGGGCTGGCTGGCGGTGCGGGTGGTGTGGCGGCTGTGGGGCTGCTGGCTGGGTGTGGGGGCGGTTCGTCGGGCGGCAGGGCCGTGCAGCCGGTGCCGGCTGTGTCTGGGGCTCCGTCGGCGGCTGATCCGGACGCGGGGGAGCGGGCGGCGGTGCTGGAGGCGTACAAGGCGCTGACGGCTGCGGAGGAGCGCTCGTACGCCGGGGCGAAGGTCGACCCCGACCTGGCCCGCTACGCAACGGACAAGGCGTTGGCGGACATCCAGGCCACGGTGTTCTGGCACCAGCAGGGCAAGACGGTGATGCAGGGTCCGGTCCGCCGCGACGCGAAGGTGACCGTGCTGGACACCGCCTCGGCGCCGCTGCGGGCCACGGTGACGGATTGCGCGGACTCGAGCGGGCAGCGGGAGGTGGAGACCGCCACGGGCCGTGAGGTGCCCTACAGCGGGCCGCGCCGCCACGTGGTGACCTCTACCGCCATCCGCCCGGCGGTCGGGAGCTGGCAGTTCGTGACGTACGTGATCGCGCGGGACCGCTCGTGCTGATCGGCCCCCGCCTTGGCGGTGCCCTGGCCGTGGTGCTCCTGGGGGCCGGGGCAGGCCCCGCCTCGGCGGACGGGCCGGGCGGCGGGGTGGTGTGTCCGCCGGCCAAGCTGAACTGCGATGTCACAGCTCGGGACCCGGGCAAGCCTGGATCGGGCGAGCCTGGCGGGGAGCCGGACAAGCCTGGCGGGGACGGCGCGGGCAAGCCTGGCGGGGACGGCGCGGGCAAGCCTGCGTGCGCGATCGACGGCATGGAGGTGCCGTGCTCCACCCCCGAGATGGGGACGTTCAGCGCGGCGGACTCCTGCTACTGGTAGGCGCTGGACCCGCCCCCGCAGCTCCGGACGGGTTCAACACCGGGGCGCCGGCCGGGTGGAAGCCGGGTGACGGCGGCGGGGCGCTGTACCTGGTGACCTGCCCCAGCGGGAACGGTGACGTCCGCGCCGGCATCCGCTGGTCCGCCACCGGCCCGGCCGGCGGCGGCGTCGACGTCCAGGCGCTCGCACAGCAGGCGGTCGAACGCCTGCGCCTGGAGGGCCCGGACATCGGGATCGTGCCGCGCCCCGACGGCAAAGGCCTGGTCGGGAAGCCGGTGTGGATGTGGAACCGGCCGGGCCCGGCCCGGACCGGCCCGGCCACGGCGTCCGCCTCGGCCGGATCCGTCACGGTCACCGCGACCGCCAGGGTCCGCAACGTCGTGTGGTCCATGGGCGACGGCGCACAGATCACCTGCACCGGCTCCGGCACCCCGTACGCGGCCGAGTTCGGGAAGCAGATGTCACCGGACTGCGGGCACATGTACACCCGCACCAGCGCCCAGGCGCCGGGTGGCCGCTACGCGGTCACTGCCACCACGACCTGGGAGATCTCCTGGGCCGGCGCTGGGCAGACCGGCACACTCACCACCACCCGCGAGAGCGCCACCAGCCTTGCGATCGGTGAGCTCCAGGTCCTCAACGTGCCCTGACCTGCGGCACAGGAACTCACCGTTCCTGTAGTGGTGACTACGGATATGGCCGGTGAGTTCCGGCGCGGCCGCTGGTGGAGTTCTGGCGCCCGGGCAAGCCTGTCCGTCCGTCGCGGTCGGGAGGGTTGCACCGGGAGGGGGCTCCACCGTTGTCTGCCCATTGCACCGGCCATTGCCTCGCAGGTACTGCCGCAGGTAGGACCCCCGTGTTCGCAATCATGGAGGTTCGTGCAGGTCAGAACCGGTGGGCAAGCCTGTCAAGCGCGCCGACACCTCTTTGTACGCGATAGCCGGACATAGAGGTTGACCCCAGCACAGCCGCCGTGCCGGACGGATCACCCGCCCGCAGGTCGGCCTGCACCGGGCCCTGCGCCCAGACGGCGACGGGCGGACGCGGGCGCGGGTGCCTCGGCGGAGAAGGACTGTGCCGGCTGCTCGCGCGCCAGCTCAGCCGCGAGACGGCCGCGGGGGCCGGCTGTGGCCGGGGTGTCGGTGGTGGGGCGGGGGCCGGTGCCCAGGGGGCGGCGCTCGATCATCCGGCCAGTGTGCTTCGGGCGTGCCCGGTGGAAACGGCCGGGTCGGCGGGTATCGGTCTGTTTCCGGCTTCGGGGTGGTTGTGGGTATGGCGAAAGTCGATGCACGCCGTGTCCGGCGTCATCGACTTCGCGCTGGTCACGCGCCAACATGACCGAGCATGTCCCTGGTTTGCCGTGGGTGGAGCCAGTAGCAGTCAGGGCGCCAGCGAGAGCTTGTCCATATATGGGCCGCCCGCGCTTTCGGGTTCCAGCCTCAGCTTGAAGGGACCTGGAACGAAGGATTCCGGTTGGGATCCAAGTTGAGCCAACCAGTGAGGATGAACATCACCGCACGTCAGGTCGATGAGCCGGGCGAAGTTTTGAGATCCGCTCTCATAGACGGATCCTGAGCCAACTTTGCGGCTGGTCCGAACGTGTCGCGCACCTGGGATCGTTGGAGTTTCAGGGACTGTTGATCGCTGCTCGGGTGACGCCAATCACCCAGTGATCAACGGCCAATTGGAGCCAGTAGCAGGGCGGCGACCTCAGGGTCGCCGCTCAGATTCAGGAGCCTTCAATGAGCCCGATCGACGGGGCGCCGGCCCCCACCATCTCTTCTGGGCGCTTCGGTATGGCGCACGCCCTCGTGATCACCGCGTTTCTCGCAGCCGCGGTCATCCTCACCCTCGCCGCGCACATGGCTGCGCGGGACACCCTTACCCTTCTCGGCGGCGCCGGCGCGGTCGCTGTTGTCGTCCTGGTCTCCGCGAACGTCAAGGGCGGCAACGGAAAGGACGGGGGGACGGGCCTGCTGCGTCGGCTGTTGAGCGCGGCGTTCAGCCCTGGATCGGGGACCGGGGTCTAAGGGGGCAGCGGTCATGGGACGCCCTGAAGCCCCTGCGGACCGGACGGTTCCCGAACGGGCCGAGCTCGCCGAGCTGCTCCGCGCCGCGCGGGCGCGGAGCGGGTCAGGCAAGCCGCTCACCTATGAGGCGTTGGCCAGGCGCACGGCCTGGTCCAGCGCGGCCCTTAAGCGGGCAGCTTCTGGAAAGACGCTGCCCGCCTGGGAGCTGGTGGCGGCCTTTCTGGCCGCTTGCCAGTCCAGCTCGGTCCTGCAGAAGGAGGCGCTCCACCTTCACGGGAGGGCGCAGCATGCCGTGGCTCTGCATGCGAAGGAGGCGCGGGTCACCACCGTGGTGCCCCGGCCGCGGTTTGTCAGCGACGAGGCGGACCTGAGCCGGGCATTGAGGGACGCCTACGGGCATGCGGGGCGTCCTCCGGTCCGGACGATGTCCCAGCGGGCTGGGAGGTGGGTCCTGCCTCACAGTTCAGCCCACCGGATCATCACGGCCCGGGCGCTGCCGGTCAATGTCGGCCAGTACATCGGCTTCCTTGAGGCCTGCGAGGTCACTTCCAAGGACCTTCCCGACTGGTTTACCGCTTGGCACAAGGTCATGGGGCCGCCCTGCACGGACACTCCCGACGACGTCTGGTGGTGGCGTGCATCGACCTGGCGCGAAGAGCTCTACGAGGGCTGGTTCTACGAAACCTTCGGCCACAGCGCCACGGTTGCGGCGTGACGCGAGGAGCTGGCCACGCCTGCGGCCGGTGAGGCGGTGCCCACCCGGACAAGCCGGGTGGGCACCGCCTTTTTTGCAACATGCATGGCGGGTTCCGATCGCGTGGCAGACGGCCGCCCCTGCCGGGCCGGCGCATGTGCCTGCGTGCGTTCAGCGGCGTCGGAGGAGGTAGGGGACGACGACGGCTGCGTATACGCCGGCGGTGCTGACCCCGGTGGCTACGGGGTTGGCCCAGGACGGTGCGAGCCGTACCGCCAGGAGCGCGCCGATGGCGAGGACGAAGCCGAGCACTCCGATGAGTGCGTCTCGCTGCCGCCGCCGCGTCAGCTGCTGCGCGTTGGTCTCGGTGGTCTCGCTCGCCTCGGCTTGGGTGGACGCGTTGGTGATCCTTTCCTTGGGCCCGGAGTCGGGCTGGTTGGTTGGGTGCGAGGGCACCTGTGCGAGTCCGGCCGGCGGGGGTCGAGTTCTCGCGAATTTGCGTTTCGTGCCTGTTCGGAGGCTGTCTGGTGAGTGCGACACCGCGGGTGATTGTCACTGGGGTGCTGCGGTTGTCGTCATCGCGGGTGGGGTGTCGTTCGTACTGGTCAGGGGTGGGTTGGCTCCTGGTGGTGACATTCTGGTGCGGTGTGTTCGGTGTCATCGTGTGCGTTGTTGCTGGACAGCGGGGTGCGGTGTCTATGGGGCGGGTCGGCCGGCGTCCGGGGTGGGCCGTTGTTGTCCGGTCTCTGTCGCCGGTCAGTGAAGCTGAGCAGTCGTCAAGGCTCTGACCTGGGGGTTGTGCAGTTTGGGTGAGCGGGTTTGGTGATGGGTCGGCTCACTGAATCTGCGTAGCATCGGAGTTCGTTGGTCTTCTGACCTGCGGTGTTCGTCGGCCTGACCGCGCTGCGCAGGTTGGTTGGGAACTGTGCAGTTTCACTGGTCGTCGACAGACCCTACCGCCGCACCAGGTGTGGTGCTCAACCTCGTTTCCCGGGCTTATCCGGCTAGCAGATTGAGTCACCGAGCGGGTGGTGGCCCTGGCTGCCGGCAGAGCGGTGGGGATGTGGTGGTCTAGTGGGCTCGAGAAGCAGCACAAGAAGGATCACCTGACTGCGGGGAGATAAGACGTTGGGTCCGTGGGACGTCAAAGAGGACGGAGATCGTGAGCAGTGGGCGTGGAGCCCGCTGGTTGGTGTGGGGCCGTTGGAGTTCGGTATGAGGCCGGACGAGGTGGCCGCAGCGCTCAGCGGCCCGGAACCTCGCACACGGTCGTGTGCCGGGTATCACGACCGCAGTGCAGTGCCCATCTGGGAGCGGTACCCCGACCCCGGGGTGGCGCTCTACTACACGGGCGCGGGCCACCTGGCGGCCGTAGCTGTCGATGCCCTGAACGGCCCTCAGGTCCCCCTGGACGGTATGGGGTTGGTCGGGCGTGTGCCCTCAGGCCTGGGGTGGGAGCGAAGCGGACACCCCAACGAGCCGAAGGCTCGGACCCCGTGAAACGGGGTCACCCAGGCCCGCGAAGCGGGCCGTTCGGGTGGAGCGCAGCGGAACCCGAACCTGTCCGGAGCGAAGCGCAGGACACTGGCCCGAAGGGCCAGCTCTGGCTCGGCGAAGCCGAGCCCCGCCAGCGCAGCGAGGCGGTTCTCTCCTGAGCGCGTAGCGCTCA